>CAYVJJ010000255.1:0-4247 GCA_964451655.1 uncultured Mycobacteriaceae bacterium
CAGCGGCTGAACCCTCAGCGGCGGAGTCCGGGGCGGCCGTCTCGTCCGTCTTCGAGGGCGCCTCCTCGTCCGTCTTCGAGGGCGCCTCAGCCTGCACGGGCCCGTCGGTGAACACAGGCTGGTCCGACGCGGAGGCCTCCGCGGCCGACGCTGCGTCGTCCGCCGGCACTCCGCTGACGTCGACGTCCGACTGGTCGGCATCGCTTTCGTGGGTGCTCACTGGGCACTCGCTTTCTGTCAGTCTCGTCACCTGTGTTCCGGCGGGTGCGCACCCGCATGGTCTCTTGCGGACCGCCCCGCCGCCGGGCCGATCGGCGAGCCCGGCCCCGGCACGGCTCTCCGACGCCCCGGACGCCCCACCCCACCGTACTGGTGGATCCGCACCGCCGAATACTACTGATTCAGCCGAACAGCAGGGATACGACCTTGCCGAAGCCGATGTCGAGTCCCGTGGTCAGCCCCAGGAGCGCGACGATGAACACCAGGACGACGATGGTGTAGGTGAACCATTCCTGCTTCGTCGGCCAGATGACCTTCTTCATCTCCGCCACGACTTCGCGCAGGAACTGGACTATCAACCTGAACGGATTACGGCCCTTCCCCTGACCGCCGGCGCGCTCGGAGTCCGGCCTCCTGCGGACCTTGGGCCGCGGCATGGTGGAGACGGCGTCAGGCCGACCGCGCTTGCCGGTGGGCCGCGAGCCCCCGGAAGCCATGTCCTGCTCGTCGCTCACCGCGTTCCTCTCCTAGACCGGCACCGAAGTGTACGGCAATCGTGGGCAGGGGCGACAGGACTTGAACCTGCAACCTGCGGTTTTGGAGACCGCTGCTCTGCCAATTGAGCTACGCCCCTCTGGCCGGCCACCCGGGGCCCCGGAAACCGGCCTCTGCGTGGATAAGCCTCACGCATGATCTGTACGGCACACCGTGCACGCACCACCCGCGACCCTACAGTTCCCGGCCCCCCGCCGACCCGGCGACTCCCGCGAAGCGAGTGCCGTCCGGCTCCGATGGAGGAGCCCAGCACTGATAGCCGCGAGGAGATCACCGTGAGGCCTCATACCCTCGCAGACACCACAGTGTACTGCATGGGGCCCGCCGGACCCCAATCGCGGGCGCCGTCAGGCCAGCTGGACGGTGGAGGTGGCGCGCCCGAAGATCTTCTTCCCGGCGGACCTCGCCTGCAGCGCCACCACGACGGTGCGGGCCTCGGGATCCGCCGACTTCACCTTCCCTGTCAGCTCCACCTCGGCGGTACCGGGGAACGGCGGCACCAGCACCGGACTGGTGAAACGGACGCTGACGTCGAGCATCGCGCCCGGGTCACCCACCCAGTCGCACACGTACGCGGCCCCGACGCCCATCGTGAACATGCCGTGGGCGACCACGCTGTCGAGGCCGAGGCGTGCTGCGATCGCATCGTCCCAATGCAGCGGATTGAGGTCGCCGGAGACCCCGGCGTAGCGCACGAGGTCGGCCCGGCTCACCGGCACCGTACGGGGAGGGAGCTCGTCGCCGACGGCCACCGAGTCGTACGCCCTCCGCCCCACTGCCGTCCCGGGATCTGCCGTCCCCCCGGCCGGAGCCCGGCCTCCTGTGGACTGTCCGGTCGCCGTCATAGTGCTCGCACCGCCTCCATGATCTCGTCGCTGCCGCCGTCGTCCTCGTCGGTCAGTTGCCTGTGCACCACCGTCGTATAGGTCGTCAGCACCGGGTCGCCGTCGAAGTCGGTGATCTCGTTGCGGGAAACGATGATGTCGGCACCGCCCATCGCGCGGACCGAGTCGACCACCACCTCGCAGTTCAACCGTGCCCCCACGATCAGCGGCTTGTGGAACACCGCGCGCTGATCGGTCTGCATCACCCGTGTCAGATCCAATCCGCCGATCTCGAGCAGCCGGCGCTGCGCGAGCGCCCCGAAGATCGCGAAGAACGTCGGCGGCGCGACCAGATTGTCGTACCCCAGCTCCCGGGCGGCGGCCTCGTCGTGGTGGGCCGGGTGCTCGCTCTTCACCGCACGGGCGAACTCACGGACTTTGTCTCGCGCGACGTGGTAGATGTCATCGACGTGGTAGTGGGTGTCCTCGAAGCCCGGTGGCAGTGCCATCGCTCTCACCTTTCTCTACGGACGGCGTCGGCCCGTCACGATCCGCGCCCGCAAGACGGGGCGGACCCCTCCGCACGACAAACGCGCGGCAGCGACCGTAGTCACTGCCGCGCGGAAGAGTCGCCGATACGGACCGGCTGCGGAATCAGCGGGTCTCGCGGTGGACCTGGTGCGTGCCGCAGTTGGGGCAGAACTTCTTCATCTCAAGACGGTCGGGGTTGTTCCGACGGTTCTTGCGGGTGATGTAGTTGCGGTGCTTGCAAACCTCGCAGGCCAGCGTGATCTTGGGGCGGACGTCGGTGGCAGCCACGAGATGCCTTCCTTCGGGTCGGTCTACGGGCGGGCTCGTCGAGCCCCAACCCGGGGGTCCTGCGCCGGCGGCCGGCGGCCGCGGGCTTTCCATTTCGGTAGCGGTGGCCGGACTTGAACCGGCGACACAGCGATTATGAGCCGCTTGCTCTACCGACTGAGCTACACCGCCTTGCTCGGCGCCGGCCGACCTGCGACCGCACACCCGCGCGAGCCCCCTGACGGAATCGAACCGTCGACCTTTTCCTTACCATGGAAACGCTCTACCGACTGAGCTAAGGGGGCGTGCTGTGAACACGAAGAAGTGTAGCCGGTACCCGGCGCCGCCGTCGCAGCGCACCCGGCCCCGGATCATGTCGTCCCACACCCGCAGGCGTGGGCCGCCGACCTCCTCGCGGTCAAGCCTTCACGAGAGTACACACCGGTCCCCCGCATAGCAAAATCGGCCCGGAGGCAGCACCGAGGCGCACCAAACAACTCCGCTGCGTCGGCGCCGGCGCGCGCGACACGAAAGCCCCCGGCCCGCATTTGCGCAGGCCGAGGGCTTATCGATGGTGTGGCAGGTGTAGGATTCGAACCTACGTAGGCGTAAGCCGGCGGATTTACAGTCCGCTCCCATTGGCCGCTCGGGCAACCTGCCGTGCGTCTCCCCGCGGTCGGCGGACCGCCGGGTGCGATAGGCAGACTACACGCACCCATCGGGGGGCGCGCAAATCGGGTGGCCGACGCATGAGGGCCGCCGCCCGCGCGCTCGTCGCGGGCATGGTGGACTGGAGTTTCCCGCCGGCACGGCCGGTCCGTCATCCGAACCCGAGGAGCAGATCCGTTGGCAGATTCGTCGTTCGACGTCGTGAGCAAGGTCGACCGCCAGGAGGTGGACAACGCGCTGAACCAGGCGGCCAAGGAGATCGCCAACCGCTACGACTTCCGCGGCACCGGCGCGAAGATCGCCTGGTCCGGTGAGGAGACGGTGGTGCTCACCGCCGAAGCCGAAGACCGCGTGAAAGCGGCTCTCGAGGTGTTCAAGGAGAAGCTCATCCGACGCGACATCTCCCTGAAGGCCTTCGACGCCGGGGAACCGCAGGCCTCGGGCAAGGTCTTCACCATCACGGGGAGCCTCGTCCAGGGCATCGATCAGGAGAAGGCGAAGAAGATCACCAAGAAGATCCGCGACGAGGGCCCCAAGGGCGTCAAGGCCCAGATCCAGGGCGATGAGCTGCGGGTGTCGAGCAAGAAGCGTGACGATCTCCAGGCCACCATCACGCTGCTCAAGGGCAGCGACTTCGGCATCGCCCTGCAGTTCGTCAACTACCGCTGAGCCCGTCCGCCGCCGATGCGGCCCCCGACGGCGGTGAACACGAAGCCCCGGCCCCGGCATCACCGCGATGGGATCCCGGCATTTCAGCGCGGCATCACGCGCATCGGCCCCGCCCCGGGGGCTGCCCGGGGCGGGGCCGATGTGACGATGCGCGCGCGGCCCGCCCGGTCCTTGGGGCCGTGCGGGCCGGGGATCACTCCCTGTCGCGGGCCTTGCCGTCGTCCTGCTGCTCGGACTCGGCACTGCCGGAGTCCGGCTGCCCCACCTTCTGCGTGTCGCCGAGCAATGCTCCACTGCTGGTCAGCTCGGCACCGTCGGCGCCGGTGTCCGTGCCGTCCTCCCCCGTGCCGCCGTTTCTCGCTGCGGCGCGTTCCCGTCGCCGTTCCTCGATGGAGGTGTCGATCGGGTCCGGGGCGTGCTTGCGCACCGGTGGAGCGATCTGCTGACGCAGCGGATCATGCCGCAGATCCATGAAGAAGCTCACCGCCATGCCGATCATGAGCAGCATGAACG
>CAYVJJ010000256.1:0-4240 GCA_964451655.1 uncultured Mycobacteriaceae bacterium
GCGCCCAGTCCTGCTGGGCCGATCGCCGGCGGGTCCTGTCCATTGCGTTGCCGGCTCGGGGTCCGCGGTCACCGTCGGGTGGCCGACGTTACGTCCGCGGCCACCCGCTGGCCAATCGGGGAAGGGCCCCGCGCGGCCCGCGTGTCGAACCGGCTCCGATGGTGTTTCACAAGGTCGACCGGCGTCTGCAATGAAGGTTTACGGGTGAACGATACGGGATGGATAGAGTGTCGAGGATCACATTAACCGAGGTTCCCCGGGCCTGCGGGACATCGCGTCGGCGCGCCGGGGGAGCGCGGGCGGGGAGGGGTGCGCCCGGTCCGTGTCAGGCCGCCGCGAGGTGACCGCGATCCGCAGGATGGATCGTCAACGCCGCCAGGACGACACCGATGAGCACGCCGACGGCGGTGTCGGCGACCCGGCTCAGCGCCATCGACGGGGTGAGCGCCCCGCTGAGCCCCATCATCAGCAGTGCCATCGGCGTGATCGCGGTGGTCGCCAGCGCGTAGTTGCGGGCGATGGTGACCTCGGTGAGGAACTGCAGCGCCACGATCACCGCGGCCGTCGGCCAGAACCCCATCCCCAGGGCGATGAAGGCCAGTGCCACCGCTGCACCGGCGACGTTGCCGACGAGCCGCTGGATGGAGCGCTGCATCGCGGCCGCGTAGGACAGGGACTGGAGGGCGGCCGTGGCGCCCATCGACGCCCACAGCGGGTGCTCCAGACCCATTGCCCACGCCGCCCAGCCGGACAGTGCCGCCGCCAGGGCGATGCGCACGCCGGCGACGGCGAACTCGGCGGTGACGAGACGGGCGGCGCCGGTGCGCACCCAGTGCCGCTCGGCGCGGGATCCCCGGTCCGGTGCGTGGGTGACCGGGGCTGCGGCGCACAGCCAGCCGACCGTCGCGCCGAGGGCTGCGGCCGCCACGGTGCTCGCGGGCCCGCCCATCATCGCCGCCGCGGCCCCGGCGAAGACGATCACCACCGCTCCCGGGCCGAAGATGCGCAGGGCGGACAGCAGCCAGGCGCCCGCGCCGCCCGCGAGTGAGAGCACGGCTATCTGCACCGGCACCGGCAGCCCCGCACAGGCGCCGCCGAGCGCGACGGCGCCGACGATCGTGGCACCGGCGATGGCGGTCTTCCCGGTGCGCCGCCGGTGCGGCTCACCGCGGGCGAACGCTGCGGTGATCGCCCCCAGGCCCGCCACTGCCGCGAGTTCGGGGTGCCCCAGGGCCCCGCCCGCGGCGAGGACGAACGCCACGGCGGCACCCACGCGCAGCGCGGGGGCGACGGCGGGCGTGGGCGGGTGCATGCGGAACGCGTTGCGCCAGGTGGCGGGGTCGGCGGCGTGCGCCGCGGCGGTGCGGGCGTGGGCGAGATGGTTGCGCAGGCGTGCACCGGCCGGCGCGGCCCGGCGCCGCGGGGCGGGAGCGTTCGCGGATGCAGGTGCGGGGGTCGGGGGTGAAGCGGACATCGCGGGACAGTGTACTTCACGAGTAAAATACATGGGAAACGGCGCGATCCGCGTGAACGCGATGGTCTAGCCTGAGAGGATGAATGCCGACGGCGACCCGGTCGATCGGATCGTGCGCGAGTGGGACACCGCGTTCCCCGCGGTCGGGCTGGCCCCCGTCGAGGTGATCGTGCGGATCAACCGCATCAGCGCCCTTGCCATGCGCGATCTGGAGCGCGCCCTCACCGCATCCGGGGTTTCGCGCGGGGAGTACGAGGTGCTGGGGGCGCTCGCCCGCGCCGAGCGGCCGCTGCGGCCCAGCGAGGTCACCTCGTCCACGATGGTCAGCAACGCCGCCACCACCAAATACGTCGACGGGCTGGTGCGCAAGGGGCTGGTGGAGCGCGGGGCGTGGGCGCAGGACAAGCGCGTGGTGCTGCTGCAGATCACGGAAACCGGCCGCGCCGTGGTGGACGCCGAGTTCCCGGCCCGCGTCGATCGCGACCGCCGGCTGCTCGACGGCCTCGACGACGAGGAGCGCGCGCACCTCGTGGACCTGCTGCGGCGCGTCAACGCGAACGCGGAGCGCGCCGCCCGCGGATGAGCGGGCTCCGCGCCCGGTCCGGGGGCGGGCTGTCAGTCGGGGTTCAGGCCCACGTCGACCCGCCGCGGCCGCAGCCGCGTGCCGTAGGTGGTGATCCAGGAACCCACGGCCGCCACCCGCTGCCACGCGCTGGGCAACAGCATCGCGTGCACGCCCAGCCAGGCGAGGAACGCGACGTGCCCCTGCACCTGGATGCGACGGCGGCCCACCTCGGCCACGGCGGCGCCACGGCCGATCATCGCCATGATGCCCTTGTCCAGGTAGCGGAACGGTGTGCGCTCGTCGCCCGCCAGGTCCGCGAGGATGTTGCGCGCCGCGTGCCGGCCCGATTGCTGCGCCACCGACCCCAGTTGCGGCAGCGTGGCCGACGGATCGCGGCTGCCGCTGTCGGGGATCAGGGCGATGTCGCCCAGGGCGTAGACGCCGTCGTGCCCGGGCACGGTCAGATCCGCGTCGACGGTGATCCGGTCGCCGTGCCCCAGCGGCAGCGCCGAGCCGGAGATCAGCTCGGGGGACCGCTGGCCCCCGGCCCACACGACGATGCCGGAGTCGATCCGGTTTCCGTCGTCGAGTTCCACCCCGTCCCCGGTGACGCTCTCCACGCCGGTGCCGAAGTGCAACCGCACGCCCAGCTGCTCCAGCTCGCGCCGGGCGTAGGCGTGCGAGGCGTCGGTGAACGGCTTGAGCAGCGAGTGCCCCCGGTCGACCAGATGCACGGTCACCTGCTGGGCGACACCGTCCTTGTAGTGCGGCCCGATCACCACGCGGAGGTTCTCCGCGATGGCGCCGGCCAGTTCCACGCCCGTCGGACCGCCGCCCACGACCACCACGTTCAGCGGCGATGTCATGCCCAGCGGGGAGTCGACCCGGTCCAGCTCACCGATCAGGCGGAGGCTGAGTTGCTGCGCGTCTTCGAGCGTGTACATGGGGTAGGCGTGCTCATCGGCCCCCGGCACACCGAAGAAATTCGCGTCCACGCCCGTGCCGAGCACCAGGATGCGGGCCGAGCAGACGGTGCCGTCGGCGAGGGTGACCGACCGCGCCCGCGGGTCGACCGCCACCACCTCGGCGACGGCCACCTTGACAGAGTCGTGGCGGCGGAACACGCCCCGCAACGGATACCCGACCTCCGCGACGCCCAGCTGCGACGTGGCCACCTGGTAGTTGAGCGGCTTGAACTGATGGTAGTTGTTGCGGTCGATGAGCAGGACCTCGACGTTCTGCCGACCGAGGCGCTCGGCCACCGCGAGCCCCGCGAAACCGCCGCCGACTACGATCACCTCACGGTGCACCTCGCGCGGCGGGCTCCCGTTTCCGTTCGACTGCGCACCCGATGTCATGGGCACGAACCTAGTCGAGTGCCGGGCCCCCGCGCACCCGCCGGCCCCGACGGTCCGGGCGCTGCGGGGAAGGCCGTCTGCGCGGCGCCGGGGACGGCAAGGATGCGCCGGCGCCGCGATCGCGGTTGACTGGAGTCGCGCACGGATGCCGGGCCTGCGGCACGGACGCGGCGGGAGCGGAGGCGGTTATGGAACCGGGAGGCGACGGTGCCGACGCGCCGGGACCTCGTCATCAACGCGATGCGGTGCAGCGCGCGGCGGCTCGGCTGTTCAGTGCGAAGGGCTTCACCGCCACCGGAGTCCGGGAGATCGCGGCCGAGGCGGGGGTGGACCCGGCGCTGGTCATCCGCTACTTCGGGTCCAAGGAGCAGTTGTTCCTGCGGACGATGACCATGTCCGCGGACTTCGCGGACGTCATGTCCGGACCGCTGGACGGACTGGGCGAGCGGGCCGTCGCCTTCATCCTCGACCGCACGCGGCAGGCCGGCGCGGGTGCGCCGCGCCGCGACGATCCGCAGGCGGGGACGGCGGGCGCGCCGCTGTCGCGTGCGGGCGTGTTCGCGGCGCTGATGCGGGCGTCGGACAGGCCGCTGGTGCGCGCGCAGCTGGCCGGGGCGGTGGAGGAGATGTTCGTCGAACTGGTGGCGGGCCGCCTCCCCGGCGCGGATGCGGACCTGCGGGCCCGGCTCATGGCAGCGCAGTGCACCGGGCTGATGGCCGCCCTGTACGTGGTGGAGGACCCCGGATTGGCTCCGGTGTCCGACGCGGACATCGCGCGGTACTACGGGCGGGCCATGCAGCATCTCATCGACGGCCCAGAAGGCTCAGGCGGTTGAGCCGGGC
>CAYVJJ010000257.1:0-4227 GCA_964451655.1 uncultured Mycobacteriaceae bacterium
CCGAAGCGGCAGTTGAACTCCACCACCGCGGGCCCCTCGGCGTCGATCGCCAGGCCCGCGTAGAGCAGCCCGGTGTAGGGGCAGCCGCGGGCGGTCATCTCCGCGGCCACCGGCGCCACCACCTCGTCGACGATGCGCCGGGTCATCTCCTCCGGCAGCCAGGGAAGCGGGGCGTAGGCGCCCATGCCGCCGGTGTTCGGCCCGGCGTCGCCGTCGCCCACCCGCTTGTGGTCCTGGGCCGGCAGCAAAGGCACCACGGTCTCCCCGTGCACCAGGCAGAACAGCGATACCTCCGGCCCGGAGAGGAACGATTCCAGCAGCACCGGATGCCCGGCGTCGAGCACCGCGATCGCGTGCGCCCGGGCCTGCTCGCGGTCGGCCGTGACCACGACGCCCTTACCCGCGGCGAGCCCGTCGTCCTTGACCACCCACGTGGGACCGAACCGGTCCAGCGCCGCGTCGACGCCGGCCGGGCTGTCGACCGTCTCCGCCCGCGCGGTGCGCACCCCCGCGGTCGCCATGACGTCCTTGGCGAACGCCTTGGACCCCTCGATCCGCGCGGCCCGGGCGGACGGGCCGAAGCAGGCGATCCCGGCGGCACGGACCGCGTCCGCCACCCCCAGCACCAGCGGAACCTCCGGACCGATCACCACCAGGTCGGCGGCGACCTCCCGCGCCAGGGCCGTCACCGCCTCCCCCGAGGCGGCGTCCACCGGGCGCACCTCCGCCTGCGCGGCGATGCCCGCATTGCCGGGGGCGCAGACGAGCGCCCCGACCGCGGGATCCTCGGCGAGGGCCGAGACGAGGGCATGTTCACGGGCTCCGGAACCGATCACGAGTACGCGCACGCGGACAGACTACGTGGGGCGCTCCCCCGCAGTACGGGGCGCACTCGGCGTACGGGGCGCACTGGCGTGGGCCGCCGCCGTCGGCGATGCTCATAGTCATGGCTTCCGTTTTCAGCAAGATCATCGACGGCGAACTCCCGGGCCGCTTCGTGTGGTCGGACGACAGCGTCGTCGCTTTCCTCACCATCGCGCCCGTCGCGAAGGGGCACACCCTCGTCGTCCCGCGCGCGGAGGTCGACGACTGGCAGAACGTCGACCCCGCGCTGTTCGCGCACTGCAGTGAGGTGGCCCAGTACGTGGGAAAGGCCGTGTGCAGCGCATTCGGCTCGCCGCGGGCCGGAATGCTCATCGCCGGGTTCGAGGTGGCGCACCTGCACCTGCACGTCTTCCCCGCCGAGGACATGTCGGGATTCGACCTGTCGCTTGCGGACCCGGACACCCCCGCCGAGGAGATGGACGACGCCGCCGAGCGCATCCGCGCGGAACTGCGGGCCCAGGGGCACGACGCGCACGTCGCCGGCGCCTGAACCCCGCCGCCCGCGCAGGCGATGGACCGGTCCTGCACCGGGCGGACGGCCGCGGAGGGCCGCGCGCTCGGTTAGTGTGCACCCATGGGCCTCGTCGACGTGATCACCCTGCCGGCAAAGGTCGCCGTGGCGGCGACCCAGGCGACGCTGGGCATGGGCCAGCTGGTGGCGCCGGACGGCCCGCTGCGACGGCCGGGCGGATACGCGGACCAGTTCTCCGCCGTCGTGGGGCCGGGCGGCCTCGCCGAGCAGATAAACCGTCTGCTCACCGACCCCAACGGCCCCATCGCACTGCTGCAGCGCCTGGCCGACGTCACCGCCGACGACCGGCCGCTCGGCCAGGCCATGGCACCCGGCGGCGCCCTCGACCGCATGCTCTCCGAGGAGGGGCCGGTGCAGCGGCTCGCCCGCCCGGGCAGCCCCGTCGACCGGTTCCTGCAGGAGGGCGGCGGGCTGGACCACCTCGTCGAGCCGGACGGGCCCATCGACCGCCTCCTGGCCGACGGCGGGGCCTTCGAGAGGATCACCGCGCACGGCGGGGTGCTCGACCGCATCCTCGGCCCCGACGGGCTGGCGGAGACGCTCCTGGCGGAGGAGGGGTTCGTCGAGAAGCTCACGGCGGAGGGCGGCACCCTCGATCAGCTGGTGGCGCTGGGCGACACGATCGACCGTCTGCAGGAGGCCGTCGTGACGCTCAACGCGGCGGTGGAGCCGCTGACGGAGCTGGTCAACAGGATCCCGGGCGGCCGTCGCCGGCGCCCCGCACGCGACGTCTACACGCAGATCGAGCACGAGACGCACTGACGCGCCGTCCGGCGCCTGCGGACGGCCGCCCCTCCCCGGCGACCGCACCGCGGGGCCGGCGGCACGCGCATTCCCGGCCATCGGAAATGAGACGCACCTCACACGGCGTGGCGGTCCATGATTGTTAAAGTATGGGCAGGCTAACCTGAAACCGACCGCACCGAGGGGTCCGCAGAGCACCGCCCGTCGTTCTGCGGCGGCCCGCCGCACGCCGACCGTGGAGGAAACCGATGTACGTGTGCATATGCCATGCCTTCACGGACGAGGACATCCGCGCCCAGATCGCCTGCGGCAACACCTCCGTCAACAAGATCGGCCGCAGTTGCGGCGCCGGCCGCGACTGCGGCGCCTGCGTGAAGAAGATTCAGGCGATTCTGCGGTCCAAGCCCGCCGAGGATGCGACGATCCCCCTACGGATCGCGGGCTGACGGGCCGAGCCGCGCCGATATGCGCACACCCGCGCCGGGCTCTTGTACTGTTCTCAGTACTCGACTCGGTGCTGCGGGCGGTCTCGCCGGGGCTGCCGGCAGCACGTGTCATCCCACCCCGACGAGGAGGACACGATGCAGGGTGACAAGCAGGTCATCGAATTCCTGAACGAGCAGCTCACCGCCGAGCTCACCGCCATCAACCAGTATTTCCTGCACTCGAAGATGCAGGAGGACCGCGGCTGGAACAAGCTGGCATCGTATACGCGCGCCGAGTCCATCGACGAGATGAAGCACGCCGAGATCCTCACCGACAGGATCCTGTTCCTCGACGGGCTGCCCAACTACCAGCGCCTCGGGGTCGTCGCCATCGGGCAGACGGTCACCGAGATGTTCGAGGCGGACAAGCAGATCGAGGTCGCGGCGATCGACCGGCTGCAGCGCGGCATCGAGTACATGCGCTCGGTGGGCGACGTGACCTCGGCCCGCCTGTTCGAGACGATCCTCGACGACGAGGAGGAGCACGTCGACTACCTCGACCGGCAGCTGGATCTCATCCAGCAGCTGGGCGAGCCGCTGTACCTGGCCCAGCACGTCGAACCCTGAGAGCCGGGAGGGGCGGCCGCGTGATTTCCGCCCCGCCCCACCGGCCGGCCTGCCCCCTGCGGGGACGGCCGGCCGGTTTCGGTGCGGCGCCTGGTCAGCCGGGGGCCTCCGCGGCCGCGAGCTCGCTCTTCCACACGCGGAACCCCTCCTCCGTGCGGCCGCGGCGCCAGTAGCCGGAGATCGACGCACGCTCCGCCGGCACCCCGCGCTCCTTACGGATGTACGGCCGGATGCCCTTCATCACCGTTTCCGCCTCACCGTGCACGAACACGTGCGGAACCCCGTCGAGCCACCGGGCCCCGCGCACCGCGCCCACCAGCGGAGCGTCGACCCCGGTCCCGTCGCCGGCCGCGTCGCGGCGCACCCAGGCGACCTCGACCCCCTCCGGCGCCCGCAGGGGGATGCGGTCCGTCTCGTCGCCGATCTCGATGAACACGTACCCGATCGCGTCGCCGGGCAGGGCTTCGACGGAGGCCGCGATGGCGGGCACCGCCGACTCGTCACCGGCCATCAGATGCCAGGGGGCGTCCGCCCCGGGCAGGTACGCACCCCCGGGGCCCCGCACGGCCACCCGCTCCCCCGGCTGCACCGTGGCCGCCCACGGCCCCGCGACCCCTTCGTCGCCGTGCACGACGAAGTCGACCGCGATCTCGCGCCGGCCGTGGTCGATCCACCGGATCGTGTATGTGCGCATGACGGGCTCGTCCGCGGTACCGAAGACGAGCTTGATGTACTGGTCGCTGAATCCGTTCGGCACGAAGTCCTCGAAGCCGGGTCCGCCGAGCACCACACGCACGAGACGCCGGGTCAACCACTCCGAACGCTGCACGGTCAGTTCCACCGACGGTACGGGTCGCTTCGCCATCGACACTCCTTCCGCACCGGCTCCGCGGTGCTATGCGGGCCGCCCCCGGACGAACGGTCCCGCCCACAACCCCCGTTAGTTAGGACAGCCTTTCCTGCACACCGTACCCGCGGAAATACCCTGGCGCACATGCCGGGCCGGGCAGCACC
>CAYVJJ010000258.1:0-4225 GCA_964451655.1 uncultured Mycobacteriaceae bacterium
CCCCGGCGATCAGCAGGTCGGCCCCCGAGTCCACCTCCTCGTCGGCGACGGCGCGTCCGGCGGTGACCGCCGCGATCGTCTCGGCGGCGGTGAGCGCGTCCTCGCGGTCGATGCGGCCGGAGGAACGGCGCACCTTATGCGCGCGCACAGGGTCCGGGATCCGGTCGGCGGCGTCCGCGGCATGATCGCCCGCAACGGTGCGGTCCGCGGCAGGGGCGTCGGCGGACGGGTCGTCGACCGCGATGTCCACCACGCGTACGCCTGCACCGACGCTGTCCGCGATGGCGTTGACCGCCGCGCCGCCGTCCCGGAAATTGCGGACCATCTGGGCGGTGACGTCCGGCGGGAACGCGGACACTCCGGTGCGGGCGATGCCGTGATCGCCGGCGAACACCACCACGCGTGCGCGTTCGAGTGCCCGCGGCGGGCACCTGCCCTGGCATGCGGCCACCCAGCAGGAGAGCTCCTCGAGCCTGCCCAGCGAACCCGGCGGTTTGGTCAACCGCAGCTGGCGTTCCTCCGCGTCCCGGCGTGCCTGTGCATCCGGAGGCGTGATCGCCGGGAAGGTGGCCCCGGAGCCCGTACGCACCACCTCGGTGTCCGTCACCTCAGACCTCGTCCCCGGGAGAGACGTTCGGGCGCGGAGTCCGCATCCTGCGCAGCTGGGACGCACGCACGAAGGCGTACCAGCCGAGCGAGAAGCGGCTGTCGACGACGTCGGGGTAACGCTCCTGCACGCGGGCGAAGGTGCGGCGGCTCAAGAAGAAGCCCTCGATCATCATCAGAACCACCATGATGAGCATGAACAGGCTGACGACCGCCTGGATGTTGGGGGCCAGGAACAGGGACAGGATCATGACGATGGCCAGCGGCATGAACAGCCCCACCAAGTGCCGGCGCGAGTCGACCAGGTCGCGGACGTAGCGCCGTTCCGGGCCCTTGTCCCGCGCGGGGAGGAACTTCTCCTCGCCGGCCATCATCCGCTCGCGCCGGTCGGCCATGGTGGCGCGTCGCTGCGCGGCGTCGGCCTTGCGATCCGCGCGGGATTTCTTGGTGCCGTCACGGTTGGTGCGCCGCCGGGCCCGTGCTTCCTTGGCGGTCATCGGGGCGGGGCCCACGGGGCCGCGGCGCCTCTGCGATTCGCTGCGCTTGGGCGTCGGGCGGCCCTTGCCCTCGGTGGCGCCGCGGGCGCCCCCGTTCCCGGACGGGCGATCGCCGCCGTCGGCGGGGCCGGGCGCGGCAGCGGAACGACTGTCGGAGTCCGGGGCGTGGTCATCGGGCGCCGGCTCGTCGTCCGGCGCCCCGCGGCGCAGAAACTTCACGCCACCAGGTTATAGGGACGGGGACGGTGGACCGGACCCCGGTCCGTGCGGCCGGGACCCGGCTACCGTTGAGGCATGCGGGAGCCCATGCGAGTGCAGCGGCACCGACCCCTGAGGGTGCTGGTGGCGCCGGACGGGTTCGGCGGCTCGCTCACGGCCGGCCGGGCTGCGGAGGCGATCGCGCAGGGGTGGCGGCGCGCCCGCCCCCAGGACACCGTCACGCTTGCTCCGCAATCCGACGGCGGGCCCGGATTCGTCGAACTGGTCGCCGCCGCGTGGCCGGGTGACGGCTCGGCCCACGGCAGTGCCGCGGCGCGGTGGCATGCGGAGCAGGTGACCGGTCCCCAGGGCGCCCCCGTCGCCGCCGGGTGGCTGCAGGCCGGGGATACCGCCTACCTGGAGTCGGCGCAGGCCTGCGGGATCGATCTCCTGGACAGGAGGCCGGATCCCGACACAGCGGTCGCGGCGACCAGCCGCGGTGTGGGGGAACTGATCGCCTCCGCGGTTGCGGCGGGCATCGGCACGGTGGTCGTCGGTCTCGGCGGCAGTGCCTGCACCGACGGCGGCGCCGGCGCGGCGGACGTCTACGGCGGTCCCGGGCGGATGCGTGCCGCACTCGCCGGGGTGTCGATCACCGCGGCGGCGGATGTGCGCAGCCCCCTGTTGGGCCCCGACGGTGCTGCGGCGGTCTACGGACCGCAGAAGGGGGCGCACACAGCGGAGACGGTGGAGGCACTCGAGTCCCGGCTCCTCGCCTGGGCGCGGGTGCTGGCCACGGAGACCGGGGCGGAGGTCGGTGCGACGCCCGGAGCGGGGGCCGCGGGTGGACTGGGCGCGCTGCTGATCGCGGTGGGGGCGCGCATGCGATCCGGCGCGGAGATCGTGGGGGAGGCGACCGGGCGCCGGGCGGCCATCGGGCGTGCCGACGTCGTCGTGACCGGCGAGGGGCGGCTGGACCTGCAGACGGTGCGCGGGAAGGTTCTCGCGCACGTGGCGCGCGAGGCGCGGCAATCGGGCACCCCGGTGGTCGTGGTCGCCGGGCAATCAGCCCTGGGGGAGGACGAATGGCGGGCGATGGGCGCCGTGGCGGTGCACACGTCGGCCGAGGCGGCCGGTTCGGTGGAGGACGCGCTGGCCTTTCCCGTCGAGCACCTGACGGCGGCCGCGCGCAGGGCGGCGCAGGAATACGTCCACGCGGCGAGGGGTGGCACGCGGTGACGGTGCGGTAGCACAATCGATGCAGAGACGTGTATGCACTGTCCCGGTGGTTTTCCCCGACCGGCCGCCGCGGGAATAGCCGGCCAGGCGGTACCGTTCTTGGTGTAGGCGCGCGTCTGTACGAGCTGAGGAGATTTCATGACTGTCGAGAGCACCACCGCCACCCACAACGTGACGTTGAGCGACGAGGCCGCCGCCAAGGCCAAGGCCCTGCTCGACCAGGAGGGCCGTGACGACCTCTCTCTGCGCATCGCGGTGCAGCCCGGTGGATGCGCCGGCCTGCGCTACCAGCTCTTCTTCGACGACCGTTCCCTCGACGGGGACCTCTCGGCCGAGTTCGGCGGCGTCAAGCTGGTGGTGGACCGCATGAGCGGCCCCTACCTGGACGGCGCGTCGATCGACTACGCGGACACCATCGAGAAGCAGGGCTTCACCATCGAGAACCCCAACGCGGGCGGCTCCTGCGCCTGCGGCGACTCCTTCAACTGAGTCGGAGCCGCCGGTCACCGGCGGCACCGGCCCGGGATCCGGGGCCGGCACCGATCGCGGTGCCGGCCCCGGCGCGTGTCCGGCGGCACGATGCCGACCTCCGCGGCACGGGTACGGTGAAGTCCGCTCGGCACACGCCGGACCGTCGACCCCGAACCTGAAAGGCCGCACACGTGACCATCGTCGTCACCGGTTCCCTCGCCACCGACCACCTGATGCGCTTCCCGGGGAAGTTCTCCGAGCAGCTGCTCGCCGAACACCTCGCGCAAGTCTCGCTCAGCTTCCTCGTCGACGACCTCGTGGTCCGCAAGGGCGGCGTCGGAGGCAACATCGCCTTCGCCATGGGCGTCCTCGGCAGCAGGCCGTTGCTCGCGGCGGCCGCCGGCACCGACTTCGGTGAATACCGCTCATGGCTCGAGGACCACGGGGTCGACTGCGGCGGCGTCCTGGTCTCCCAGGACGCGCACACCGCACGGTTCGTATGCACCACCGACACCGAGATGGCGCAGATCGCCTCGTTCTACCCCGGAGCCATGGCCCAGGCCCGCGACATCTCCATCGGCGACCTCGCCCGCGGCCACGGCCCCCTCGAGACGGTGTTGATCGGGGCGAACGATCCCGACGCGATGCTCCGCCACACACGTGAATGCCGCGAACTCGGCATCCCGTTCGCGGCCGACCCGTCCCAACAGCTCGCACGCCTGTCCGGTGAGCAGGCGCAGGAACTCATCGACGGCGCGGCCATCCTGTTCAGCAACGAGTACGAGTGGAGCCTGCTGCTGCAGAAGACAGGGTTGACCGAGCAGCAGGTGGCGGAGCGGATCGGGCTGCGGGTGACCACGCTCGGCGCCAAGGGCGCGGTCATGGTGGACACCGACGGCACCACCGTGCAGATCGACGTGGTGCCCTCGGAGGACCCGGTGGACCCCACCGGTGTCGGTGACGCGTTCCGTGCCGGGTTCCTGGTGGCGCGCACGGCCGGGCTGGGCCTCGAACGCGCCGGGCAGCTGGGGTCTCTGGTGGCCGTGCACGTGCTTGAGACGACGGGCACGCAGGAGTGGGATCTCGACAAGCGCAAGGCCGTCGAACGCCTGCGCGCGGCATACGGTCCCGAGGCCGCGGCGGACCTGGCCGCGCTGCTGCCCGGCTGAACACGCCGGCCCGGCTGAACACGCCGGCCCGTCAGGGCACCGGCG
>CAYVJJ010000259.1:0-4219 GCA_964451655.1 uncultured Mycobacteriaceae bacterium
CGTGTTCGGCTTCCTCGCCTATATCCAGTTCCTGCGCAAGGACGTGCTCAGCTGACCGAGGAGATCCGGGGCCGGACCGGTCACCGTCACGACTCCTCCGGGTCAGTTCCTGGTGAGGTGAAGGCACGGTCGAGATTGTCGGCCTGATCGGTTTCGGCGAGCACGATGAGCTCGTCGCCCGCGTGCAGGACAGTGTGGCCGTCGAAGCGGAGGAGGCGGCGGTCGCGGATGATGAGGCTGATCCAGACCCCCTCATCCAGTTCGTCGAGGTCGCCGACCTGCTGATCGTCGGCCGGTGATCCGGCCTGGACGGTGATCCGATGGACGCCCTCGGGCTCGTCGCGCAGTCGGACGCCGAGACCCCACGGCTCGGGCTCGATGCGGCGCATCGGCACACGCAGCCAGCGTGCCGTGACGCCGATCAGGCTGCCCTGCACGATGACGGAGAAGGCGACGACGATCACGACGATGCCGTACAACCGTTCGGCGTCGGGGACGTGAGTGGCTCGGAGCAGCTCGGCCAGCAGGATCGGCACGGCCCCCTTCAACCCGGCGAACAGCACGAAGGCACGCTCGTTGGCGGGCAGTCCGCTCCGGAGGAGGAGCGGGGCGATCACCGCGGGGCGGATCACGAGGGCGAGACCGGCCCCGAGAGCGAGCCCGGGGATCCAGACGTCGGGCCTCAGCAGGATGTCCAGATTGATCGTCAGCCCGAGCACGACGAAGGCGACGATCTCGGCCAGGCTGGCCACGGCTGCGTGGAACCGCTCGATCTCGTGCTTGTAGGGAGCCCTGGTGTCGCCCAGCCAGATGCCCGCGACGAACACGGCCAAGAAGCCCGAGCCGTGCGCAAGCGTGGCCACGCCGTACAAGACGAAGATCGAAGCGAGCGTTCGCAGCGGGTACAGCGACGCGCTCGGCAACGGGACGTGCCGGATGAACCAGCCCAGCCCGATAGCGCCGACCACGCCGATCGCCACGCCGATGAGCAGCTGCGAGGCGAACACCAGCCCCACCTCGGCGAACGCGGCGCCGGACAGCCCGCCCGCGGCCAGAAGACTGAGCATGAGGGCAATGCCCACCGGGTCGTTCGCGCCGGACTCACCCTCCAGCAGGGTGCCGCTGGTGCCGGTGATCTGCTTGGTCCCCAGCACGGAGAACACGACGGCGGGGTCGGTCGGAGCGATCGCGGTCGCCACCAGCACCGCGAGGTAGGCGCCCAGGCCGAACAGCCCGTACAGCGGCAGGAAGGCACCGGCCACGGTGAGAAAGGTGCCGACCACGCCCACCACGATGATCGGCACGGCCGTACGGCGGAAATGACGCCAGCCGATCGACAGTCCACCGGAGAACAAGATGCACACCAGCGCTGCGGTCACCACGCGCTCGACGGTGCGTTCGGGCGGATGCAGGGCGGGGAACAGGCTCGCCGCCACGGCGGCGGCGATCAGCATCAGCACGGGGACCGGGATCTTGATCCGTTCGGTCAGTCGGTTCGCCAGGATGCCCAGCAGGATCGCAGCGGCGGCGAGCGCGGCGATCACCGCGAATCGCACCGAATCGGTCATCTCCGACTCTCGCCCACCTCTGTCTGAGTGTTGCAGCGTCCGTTGCCCATTGACCACACGCTATCCGTACGGCGGTCTGGGCCGCAGCCACGCGTGGTTGCCGCGGTGGATGGCCGAGGTGGTCTGCCGGCTCCCGGCGCACCGGTCGGGGGAGCGGGTAGTATTCTCGCAGCAGCACGGCGCGCCGGGAAGTCTGGTCGGCACTCATGTCCCTCGACCCCCGACCCAGAGGATCGCCTGATGCGCATGCCGACTCCCACTCGCCTGTTTCCGATTCCCACCCGGCGCGAGGTGCGTCACGTCAGCGAGGCGCTGCGCACCGAGACGATCGGCGGCGCCGTGCTGATCGCATTCGCGTTGGCCGCGGTGGTGTGGGCCAACACCCCCTGGGCACCCGCCTACCTGTCCCTGCGGGAGTTCGCCTTCGGGCCGTCGGCCCTGCATCTGCATCTCACGGCGGCCCAGTGGGCTTCCGACGGTCTGCTGGCGATCTTCTTCTTCCTGGCGGGGCTGGAACTCAAACACGAGGTCGTGCTCGGCGATCTCGCCGATCCGGCGAGGGCGGTCGTGCCGATCGTGGCCGCGGCCGGCGGGGTGGTTGTTCCCGCGGGCATGTTCGTGGCTGTTGTCGTCGCCTCGGGCGCCGGCGCCGAGTCGCTGCGTGGCTGGGCAGTACCGACCGCCACCGACATCGCCTTCGCGCTTGCCGTCCTGGCGGTGATCGGTACCCACCTGCCGTCCGCGATGCGTTCGTTCCTGTTGACCCTCGCGGTGGTCGATGACCTCATCGCGATCACCATCATCGCCTGCTTCTACACCACCCACCTCTCCCTCGCGTCGTTGGCTGCCTCGCTGCTTCCGCTTGCGGCGTTCGCGGTGCTGGTGCAGCGCCGGATCAGCCACTGGTGGCTGTTGGTGCCGCTCGCGGTGGCTGCCTGGGCGCTGGTGCACGCCTCCGGGGTACACGCGACCGTTGCGGGCATCGTGCTGGGGCTGCTGGTCCCGGTCCGCCGCGGGGCGCGAGACCCGGAGGGTCCGACCCTGGCCGAGCGCCTCGACGAGCGACTGCGGCCGTTCTCGGCGGGTGTGGCCGTCCCGTTGTTCGCGCTGATGGCGGCCGGGGTGCCGATTCTGGGCGGTGGACTGTCCGCCGCCCTGCGTGATCCGGTCGCGATCGGGATCGGCATCGCTTTGGTGATCGGCAAACCGGCGGGGGTCCTCGCCGGCACGTGGATTGTCGCCCGATTCACCCGCGCCGAGCTGGCGAAGGGGCTGGCCTGGGCTGACGTGGTGGGCCTGTCGCTGCTCACCGGCATCGGCTTCACCGTTTCCCTGCTCATCGGCGAACTCGCCTACGGCACCGGCAGCGAACGCGACGCCCACGCCAAGCTCGCCGTCCTCGCCGGCTCCATGCTGGCCGCGCTGGTCGGCGGGCTCATCCTGCGTGGCCGCAATCGGGCACACCGCGGCACGGCTCTCCGGGCACGGTAGGTAGTGCGCGACGCGGCCGCGAAGCTGTTCGTTGACAAGTGCGTGGGGGCCACCCGGCAGCTCCGGTGCCAACTGTGTCATGAGCCCCACCTCACGCCGCAGCGTGAGGCCGCCGAGCCTGTCGACACGGCAATCCCCCATACGATGAGCCCGTGGATTCATTGGGCATCTTGATCGACCATGAACACGCGAACCTTGTCGCCGGGCTCGAATCTCTCACTCCCGACCAGTGGAACTGTGCTTCGCTGTGTTCGGAATGGACCAATCGCGATGTTGTTGCCCACCTCGTGGATGTTGGTTCCACGGTGCCGCCGCGGCGACTTGCCCAACTGATCGTCGCAGGATTCCGTGTCAGCGCCGTGATGCAACACGGCATGGAACGGGTACGTGCACGACGAAACGACCAGGCGCTTGTCGAGATGCTCCGCGGCCGCACTCGAGCCCGCTGGATTCCCACTTCGCGCCAGGTGGCCTGGCTGGGCGAGATCATCATCCACAGCGAGGACATCTTTCGTCCGCTCAATGACGCCACCACCCACGACGTGCGCGCAGTAGTCGCGGTGGCACAGTTCTACGCCGGTCGTAACGCGGTTCTTGGGGTTCGCCACCGCATTCAGGGGGTGAGGCTGGTCGCCGACGACACAGAGTGGCACTACGGAGACGGACTGCCCGTCACCGGCCCGGCGGTGGCCTTGCTGCTCGCGATCACAGGGCGCGCGGCTGGTATGGACGAGCTCAGCGGTCCGGGGGTGAGCCTTCTCGCTGCACGATAGATCTCGGCACTATGCGTGCCAGGCGATCTATTGACCGCGCCAGCTGGCCGGCGAGGCAGGGATGTCTTACGACAGAGGTACCTGCTCACGGCACGTCGCTTTCGTCCATTCTCGTGACAGGACTCTCCAATTTGTGCGTGTCACAGCAGCACGAGGCCGTCGTCGACATCAAGCTGTGCAGACAAGAGCCTTGACCCGCCGGGCCGGCGTCTCCGGTGTGTTCTTCCAGGGACGATGAGATGTCATGCGCCGTCACATCAGCGGTCGACGTCGACCCAGTGGCCCTGGACAGCCGAGCGCTCGGCCGCATCGGCAACCCGGGCCGCGGCCAGGCCGTCGGCGGCCGAGGGCGCGAGCTGCTCGCCGGTGGTGACCGAACGGACGAAC
>CAYVJJ010000260.1:0-4215 GCA_964451655.1 uncultured Mycobacteriaceae bacterium
CCATCTGGCGCTCGACCTCGTCCTCCGGCAGGTCCCCGGCCACCGCCTGCACGAGCGTGTGCACGAGCGTGCCGGCCACCGCGGAGACCTGCGCGCCGTCGTCGCCGCCGTTGCGTTCGAGGAACCAGCGCAGCCCGCAGTTGCGCAGCGATTCCACGTTCGACGGTGACAGCGCGACAGGGCCGTCGTCCTCGCCCCACAGCGCTGCGCTCGAACTGACCGGTGCCAGGCCGTACCAGTCGCGCGGGTGTGCGCCCGGGACCCCGGCCCGCGCCAGCCGCGCCAGTTGGCGGGCGGCGCGGAGGCGCCGTTCCCGCGCAGCCGGATCGTCACCGGGGTCCGCAGTGACGACCGCGCGCAGTTCGCCCACCAGCGGACCCGGCGCGAGTACGCGGCGTCCGCCCGCCTCGGCCGCCGGGATCGCAGACTCGGCGGACACGTCATCCGACGGACCGGGCACGCTGTCGGACGGACCGGGCGCATCGGCACGGTCGCCGGTGAGCCCCTCCAGGAAGCGGGACGGCACCGACTCGTCATCACCGGAGGAGTCGACCGCCGTCACGAGCAGCGCACGACGCGCCCGCGTGCAGGCCACGAGGAACAGGCGTCGCTCGTCCGCGAGGAGTTCGGCCGTGCGCGAGATGTGCAGACGCGGTTCCCCGGAGGCAGGGTCGGCGGCACGGCCGTCCATCGCGTCCACCAGGTCCTCGGTGCCCAGCAGCGTTCCGCGTGCCCGCAGGTTGGGCCACAGCCCTTCCTGCACCCCCGCGACGGCGACCACCGCCCACTCACGGCCCGCCGCCGAGTGCGCGCTGAGCAACGTCACCGCCTCCGCGGGCGCAGCCGACAGTGCACGGCCCTTGCCGGGCAACTCCTGATCCTCCACGTAGGCGATGAAGCCCGACGGGTGCGCAGCAGGCAGTCCGTCGACGAAGTCCGCGGCGGCATCGAACAAGGCCACCACCGCGTCGAGATCGCGGTCCGCCTGCACGCCGGCAGGTCCGCCGCGTGCGGAGGCGGAGACCCAGCGCTGCTCCAGCCCGCTGGCCTGCCACAGGGCCCACAGCACCTCTTCGACCCCGCCGTGGGCGCGCAGAGCCTCGCGGCCGGCGTCGAGCACCGCCCGGGTACGCAGCAACGGTGCCGCCTCGACCTCGCTGAGCCCCTGCGGCAGGCCGGACGCCGACGCACCCTTCACGCCTCCCGGATCGTCAGCCAGGGCCCCGCGGATGACGTCGACAGAGTCTCGATCGCTCCCGGATGCGAACTCGGCCCGACGGATTCCGCGTCGCAACCGTCGCAGCGCGATGGGGTCCGCTCCGCCGATGGGACCGGCGACGAGCGCGAGCGCGTCGTCCGCGGTGAACGCGCCGGCAGCGGGGCGTGCCCCACCGCCATCACCGCGCCGCCACTGCGGCGCGGTGATGGCGCGCATGGCCAGCAGCAGCGCAGCGGCGGCCCGCTGACGCGCCAGCGGCAACTCGTTCGCCGCGGTGGCCACCGGCACGCCTGCCGCACCGAGCGCCCGCCTCAGGACCGCCGACGAGGCGGGAACCGAGCGCACGATCACCGCCATGTCCGACCACGCGATCCCGTCACGCAGATGCGCGCGCCGGAACGCATCGGCGATCAGCGCGGCCTCGTGCGACGGGGTGGTCAGCACGCGCACCTCCGCCGATCCGTCGACGGCGTCGTCCGCGGCACGCGGCCCCCGCTGCGGGGACGCCCCCGGGAGGCGGGCTGCCACGCGCGCACCGAGGTCCGTCAGCGCGCTCCCCGAGCGGTGGCAGTCTGTCAGCACGATCCGTTCAGCGCCGCCGCGCTCGGTCACCGAGTGCAGGAAGGCCGGATCGGCGCCACGGAAACGGAACACCTGCTGGTCACCGTCGCCGGCTACCACTGTCAATCCGGACCCTGCCGAGACGAGGCGCACCAGCGACGCGGCCTGCGGGTCCAAGTGGTGCGCGTCATCCACCAGGAGGCACTGCACGCGCTGCCGCTCGGCGGCGAGCAGGTCCGCGTCCAGGGCGAACACCTCCAGGGCCGCGCTCACCAGTTCCGCCGCGTCGAGCGCCGGCGCACTGGCCTGGGGCGCCTCCATACCCACGGACGAGCGCAGCAACTGCGCCTGCTCGTACCGGGCCGCGAACCGTCCGACGGCCTTCCAGTCCTCACGGCCATGTTCCCGTCCCAGACGCACCAGGTCCTCCGGACCGTGGCCGCGCTCCGCGGCGCGCAGCATGACGTCGCGCAGTTCCCGTGCGAAACCCACCAGACCGAGCGCAGGCTGCAGCCTGCGCGGCCACGCACCCACCGCCGCGGGTTCCCCCGCCGCAAGGTCCTCCGCGTCACCACGCAGCAGCTCGCGGATCACCGCGTCCTTCTCCGCCCCGGTGATCAGCTGCGGCGGCGGGTTGCCGTTCGCCGTGGCGTGCAAGCGCAGGACACCGAACGCGTACGAGTGGACAGTACGCACCATCGGCTCGCGCGTGGCGCGCGTGGCGGCCGCCTGGTCGGCGGCGAAGAGCCGCGCGGTGATCTGCTCGCGCAGCGCCGCGGCCGCACGAGCCGACTGGACCAGCACCAGCACGCTCTCCGGATCCGCCCCCGCAGCAAGACGTGCGACCGCGGTGTCCACCAGCAGTGCGGTCTTCCCCGTACCCGGGCCGCCGAGCACCTGCACCGGCGGCCCGGGCACGGAGGCCGCCCCCGCCGCTCCGCTCTGATCCGTGCCCGCCGTCGCCAGCAACTGCGCGGCCGCCCCGCCCCATGCGCGCGGCGCCGGCACCGCGCCCGACGGACGCACCAGCCGCGCCCGCGGGTGCGCAGAACGCGCAGGACCGTCGCCCGGGTCGCTCACCGCCATCGAGCGGTCACCTCCTTCCGCGGCCTGTCCGTCGACACGCCCGTGCCCGCGCCGGCCCGTCCGCCCTCCGGGGCGCTCACCCGACCGACCGGTCATCGACGACAATCACAACACAGCCCGCCGACAAGCCCACCGGCAATGCCGCGGCGTCCCCGCCGTGCAGCCGCCGCGGGTGCCAGAATCGTCGCCATGCCTCCCTTGCATGTGCACCGTTTCGGGCCGGACACCGCGGCATCGCCGACGGGCCCGGACGTCCTGGCGATCCACGGGCTCAACGGTCACGGTCGGCGGTGGGAGCGGCTGGCCCGCACCTGGCTCCCCGACCTCACCGTCCTCGCCCCGGACCTGCGCGGTCACGGCCGCTCGCCATGGGTACCGCCGTGGACCTCGGAAGCGCAGGTGGCGGACCTGGCCGAGGTGGTGTGCGCGGAGGTGACACGTCCCGTCGTCCTCGTGGGCCTCTCGTACGGCGCGGCGCTCGCCGCCCGGCTCGCCCACGTGGCACCGGAGTCGGTGCGGGGTCTGGTACTCCTGGATCCCGCGATGGGTCTCGACGCCGCCAGGGCACTGGAGATCGCCGACGCCTACCTGCACTCTCCGGACTATCCGGACGCCGCCGAAGCCCGCGCCGACAAGCGGCAGGGCGCGTGGTCGGACGTCGATCCGGAGGTCGTCGATGCCGATATCGCAGAGCACCTGATCGACTCACCGTTCGGGGGCGTGACGTGGCGGGTGTCCGCGCCTGCCATGGTGGCGTCGTGGGCCGAGATGGCGCGGCCCGCGGTCGACCCGCCGCCCGGTCTGCCGACGGCGCTGGTGCGCGCCATGCGCATGCGGCCCCCGTTCCTCGCCGACGAGGTGGTCCGGCGCTGGCGCGCCGATCCTTCCCTGCGGCTGGAGGTGCACGAGGTGGACTGCGAGCACATGGTGTCCCAGTCGCATCCCGAGCTGGTCGCCGATCTCGTGCGGCGAGCGCTGCCGCGGGAGCGCTGAACCGTGGCCGCCACCACCGACGCACAGGTGGAACATGTCCGTGCCCTCATCGCCGCGATCCCCCGCGGCAAGGTCTGCACCTACGGCGCCATCGCCGAGGCCGCGGGGTTGTCCACTCCCCGCACCGTCGCCTGGATCCTGCGTACCGACGGCGGCGGGCTGCCGTGGCAGCGGGTACTGCGCGCCGACGGCCGCCCCGCCCCGCAGATGCGCACCCGCCAGCTGCCTCTGCTGGCCGAGGAGGGCGTACCGGTCGCCGACGGACGCGTGGACATGCGCCGGGCCTTCCACCAGCCGTGACCCCCGCTCGCGGTTCGAGCATCGCGACGGGACCCAGATCACGCCCGCGTCACCAC
>CAYVJJ010000261.1:0-4191 GCA_964451655.1 uncultured Mycobacteriaceae bacterium
CGGGTCCATCGTGGTCTCCCACAGCTCCTTGGCGTCCATCTCGCCGAGGCCCTTGTAGCGCTGGATGCCGTCGTCCTTGTTGATCTTCTTGCCCGCGGCCAGGCCGGCTTCCAGCAGGCCGTCACGCTCCCGGTCGGAGTAGGCGAAGTCCGGTTCCGCACCGCGCTGCCACTTGAGCTTGTACAGCGGCGGCTGCGCCAGGTACACGTGCCCGTGCTCGATGAGCGGCCGCATGAACCGGAACAGAAGCGTCATCAACAGGGTCGCGATGTGCTGACCGTCCACGTCGGCGTCCGCCATGAGCACGATCTTGTGGTACCGCAGCTTGGCGATGTCGAACTCGTCATGGATACCCGTGCCGAGCGCGGTGATGATCGCCTGCACCTCGGCATTCTTGAGCACACGGTCGATGCGCGCCTTCTCGACGTTGATGATCTTGCCGCGCAGCGGAAGGATCGCCTGGTACATCGAGTCGCGCCCCGACTTCGCCGAACCGCCGGCCGAATCGCCCTCCACGATGTAGACCTCGCACTTGGTCGGATCGTTCGAGCGGCAATCGGCGAGCTTGCCCGGCAGGCCGCCGATGTCGGTAGCGGTCTTGCGGCGCACCAGCTCCCGCGCCTTACGGGCCGCCATCCGTGCGTGCGCGGAGGAGACCGCCTTGTTGACGATGACCTTCGCCTCGGCCGGGTTGGACTCGAGCCAGTACTCGAGGTGCTCGTTGCACGCCTTCTGCACGAACGAGCGCACCTCGGTGTTGCCCAGTTTGGTCTTGGTCTGGCCCTCGAACTGCGGCTCGGTCACCTTGACCGAGATCACCGCAGCCAGGCCCTCGCGGATGTCGTCCCCGGACAGCTTGGGGTCTTTGTCTTTGAGGAGCTTGTGGTCCTTGGCGTAGCGGTTGACCGTAGACGTGAGCGCCGAGCGGAAGCCCTCCTCGTGGGTGCCGCCCTCCGCGGTGTTGATGGTGTTGGCGAAGGTGTGCACCGACTCCGAGTACCCGGAGTTCCACTGCATCGCCAGCTCGAGCTCGTGACCGTCGCCGCTCGCAGTGAAGTCGAGCACCGACTGGTGGATGGGCTGCTTGGTGCGGTTGATGTGCTTGACGTAGTCGACCAGACCGCCGGGGTAGTGGAAGACCCGCTGCTTCACCTTGGGGGACGCCGCCTTCTCCTCGGCTTCCTCCGCTTCCTCGGCCGCGTTCTTCGGCGCCTCCGCCACATCGCCCACGACTTCATCGGTGACCTCGCTGTCGGTCACGCGCTTGTCGGTGAGGATCAGGGTCAGACCCTTGTTGAGGAATGCCATCTCCTGCAGGCGCCGCGAGACGGTCTCGAAGTCGTAGTCGGTGGTCTCGAAGATGTCCGGGTCCGCCCAGTACCGCACCGTGGTACCGGTGCTCTCGCTCGGTTCACCCTTGACCAGCGGACCGGGAATCGACTTCAGGTACTCCTGGTTCCACGTGAAACCATCACGCTCGATTTCCACCTCGAGACGGGTGGACAGAGCGTTCACGACCGACACACCCACGCCGTGCAGGCCGCCGGAGACGGCGTACGAGTCCGAATCGAACTTGCCGCCGGCGTGCAGCTGGGTGAGCACCACCTGCACGGTGGGCTCACCGGTGGAGTGCATCTCGACCGGGATGCCGCGCCCGTCGTCGAACACTTCGACGCCGCCGTCCTCCAGCAGAGTCACCTCCACGGTGGAGGCATACCCCGCCATCGCCTCATCGACGGAGTTGTCGACGACCTCCCACACCAGATGGTGCAGGCCGCGCTCGCCGGTGGAACCGATGTACATGCCGGGCCGCTTGCGTACGGCCTCCAGACCCTCGAGGATCGTGATCGAGGAGGCACCGTACTCACCGGAACCGTTGGTCGAGCCCGAGCCGTTGGACGACGTGTTTGAATCTTTGGCAACCACTGGTCGCTAGCACTCCTTCTGGTCGAGCCGCACACTGTGCTCCGTCAGCCGCACGCGACCGTCGCCGGCGGGAGGCGGAACCCTCGACGGCGGCGATCACGCAGACGCACTGCCTCAGCACACGGCCGCCCCGCGGACTGTTCGCCACGGCGGCGACCGGACGCTGATGGCGGCGTGCCCCACCGGCCGGTGGAGGTGGCGGCACCATTGCTCCCACAGTCTACTGCCTCCGTCGCCCCTGGAGGCCACTCACACGCGCCTCACATCTCCGCAGCCGCACGAATTCGACCGGCCATGCGGTCCGACGCCATCGCACGGGCCCGCGGGCCGTAAAACTTCGGATACGGCCGCACGCATCCCGGCGGCCCGGCGTGGCGCATAACGCCCATCGTCCGGTCACCCGTAGGTGTCACGAGGACCACGCCCACTCACGTGACGGGGGCCGTGGCGCCAACTCGGCGCCGTCGGTCCACGGATCTGGAGCTTGGTGACCACGCCGTCGCCCACGGCGCGCGCGATCTTCGCCAGGATCTGGGCCTGGACCATCCGCAGTTGCGTCGCCCACGCCGTCGACTCGGCGGTGACGTGAAGGACTCCATCCTGCAGCGAGGACGGCGCGGCGTGGTCGGCGATCTCCGCGCCGACCACCTCGTCCCAGCATCCGATCACCCGGCCTTCGGCGACGTGCCGATTCCAGCCCCGCCGCCGCGCGATCGACGCCGCGAGCGCACCGAGCGGCTGCGGGTCACGGCTGTCGGGCGAGGGGCCGGACCAGCGGCGTCGCGTCGGCCGACGCTCCGTCCGCTTCTGCGGTGAGGCCATACCCCGTCCCACCGATTTGCCCTGAGCGGCGGCACGGGCCCGCGCCTCCTCGAGCGCACGGCGCGCCAAGTCCGCGCCGCGCAGACCTTCACCCTCGCCCGGCGCCGGCGCGCCGGACCCCCCTCCGTCCCCAGCGCCCTGGCCGGGCGTTCCGTCACGATCAGTCGGCACTGCCCGCCTCCTGCCTCGTCGGATCGCCGTGCATCGTCGCCTCTTCCACCGTCAGGTGCGAGAGGCGCCCCCTTTCGCCATGGTCCTCTATGGACACGATGTGCTGGTGGCCGCGCAGCTCAGCCGGCACGTCCTCCGCCACCGCCGCTGTGACCAGCACCTGTTCGGTCTCCTCGGCGACACGGGCGAGCGCGCTGCGTCGACGGCGGTCGAGTTCCGCGAACACGTCATCGAGCATGAGGATCGGTTCCGTGCCGTCCTGGCGCAGCAGCGCGAACGCCGCGAGACGCAGCGCCAGTGCGAAGGACCACGATTCGCCATGGCTCGCGTACCCCTTCACCGGGTGCCTGCCCAGTTCCAGATCCAGGTCGTCGCGGTGGGGGCCGACCAGGCACACGCCGCGGGCGATCTCGCGTTCCCGGACGCGGGCGAGCGCCGTGAGGATCGCCTCCTCCAGGCGTGCCCGCGACTGTCCGCCGGAGGCCGGCAGACCGTCCGGCAGATCCTCACCGAGGCTGGAACGGTAGTCGACACGCGCAGTCTGAGATTCCGGTGCGATCGATGCGTAGGCCTCGGTCAGGTGCGGCGACAGCGCGGCCACCAGATCCATCCGCCCGGCGATGATCTCTGCACCGTATGCGGCCAGGTGACCGTCCCACACCTCGAGGGTGGCCAGGGCGCTGGCGCCCTCCGAGCTGCGCGCGCCGTTGCGCATGGCGGGGCCGGCCGACTTGAGGAGTGCGGAGCGCTGGCGCAGCACCTTGTCGTAGTCGGCGCGCACGCCTGCCATCCGGGGCCGACGCACCGTCATCAGATCGTCGAGGTACCGGCGCCGCTCGCCGGGATCACCGCGCACCAGCGAGAGGTCCTCGGGTGCGAAGATCACTGACTGCACCACGCCGAGCACCTCGCGGGGGCGTCGCACCGGGGACTGGCGGATGCGCGCCTTGTTGGCCCGGCCCGCATTGAGGGTGATGTCGACGGAGAGTTCGCGACCGTCGTTGATGGCGGTCGCCCCGATCACCGCGGACGATGCGCCGGAGCGGATCAACGGCTGGTCGGATGCCACCCGGTGCGAGGCGAGGGTCGACAGATACTGGACCGCCTCCAAGATGTTGGTCTTGCCCTGACCGTTGGCGCCGACGAACACGGTGACGCCCGGCTCGAGGGGAAGATCCAGCGATTCCCACGAGCGGAAATCCTGCAGCCGCAGGTGTCGGACGAACACCGCCGCGGTCAGCCCGGCAGGCGCACGGGCATCAGCAGGTAGGT
>CAYVJJ010000262.1:0-4189 GCA_964451655.1 uncultured Mycobacteriaceae bacterium
CCGGCGAGCACGATGAACAGTGCGCCGACGAACAGGATCTGCAGGTGCTCCTTGAACTCGGCGACGTGTTCGAGGTGCAACTGCGGCCGGTTGCCCAGGTAGATGCCGAGGACCGTGACGGTGAGCAGGCCGGATTCCGGCTGCAGCGCGTTGGAGGCCACCAATGCGGTGATGGCCGCGGCCAGGAAGAACACGCCGTGCAGGAAGTCGGGGATCGCACGTTTGCGCATGACGAACTCGATCGCCACGCCCATCGTCAACGCGATGCCGAAGGCGATCAGCAGAGTCTTGCCCAGGGCGATGAGCACCGCCGTCGCCGCCTGCCCGTCGCCGCCGCTGACGATGCCCTGGAACACGAGCAGAGCCAGTACGGCGCCGATGGGGTCGACGACGATGCCTTCCCACCGCAGCAGCGAGGAGACCCGGCGGGTGGGCCGCAGGTAGCGCAGGATCGGCGCGATCACGGTGGGACCGGTGACCACGAGGATCGCCCCCGCGAGCAGCGAGACTTTGATGTCGAAGCCGACGAGCCATGCGGCCAGGGTGATCAGCGCCCAGGCCACCAGGACCGTGAGCGAGCACAGCCTCCACACGGGGCGGCCCAGGTCCTGCACGTGTTTGAGCCGCAGCGACATGCTTCCCTCGAACAGGATGATGCCGACGGTGAGGCTGATGCCGTCGAAGAGCAGGTCGCGCCCCAGCACCTCCTCGGCGGAGACGACCTGCCCCAGCCCGAACCCGACGAGGAGCATCAGCAGGATCGACGGCATGCGGATGCGCCATGCGATCCACTGGCACACCACGCTGACGGCCACGACGAGCGTGATATACCCGGCGGGGCCGATTCCGGCCAGCGAGTCCTGGATGCTCGCGACAAAGTCGGACATCCCGAGAAGGATTCCGTGGCCGGGGGCCGTGCGCAACCCCTGGACGGGGCGGGGCGAGTCAGATCACAGGCGGGACGGTCGGGCGGGTGCGCCGGCGCGGTCCGCCCGCCGTGTCCACCGGCCTGATGCGGGTCATTCGCCGGAGGTCACGAAGCCTTTGTCGATCAGCCATTGCCGGGCCACGTCGGCGGGTTCGTCGCCGTCCATGTCGACCTTCGCGTTGAGCGTGGAGATCTCGTCGTTGGTGAGCGCGGCCATCACGGGCTTGAGGACGTCCGCGATCTGCGGGTGGTCGTCGTACACGGACTCGCGCATGGTCACCGCGGCGTTGTAGTGGGGGAAGAACTGCTTGTCGTCCTCGAGCACCACCAGTCCCAGCCCTTTGATGCGGCCGTCGGTGGTGAACACCTCGCCGAAAGTGCACTCGGCGCCGGTGGCGGTGGCCTGGTAGATGATGCCGGTCTGCAGGATCTTCTTGCCCGCGGCGTCGGGATTGAACCCGTACGCGGCCGCCATCCCCGGGAACCCGTCCTGGCGGCTGTTGAACTCGGTCTCGATGCACGTGGAGATCGAACCGGGTTTCGCGTTGACCAGGGCCGCATACTCGGACAGCGTGTGCACCCCGGTCTGTTCGACAGCCTTCCTGCTCGCGGCCAGAGCGTAGGTGTTGTCCATGGGCGCCGGGTCCGCCCATACGATCCCGTTGCGTTCGAGGTCCTCCTTGCGCACGGCCTCGAACTGCTCGTCCGAGTCGGGGATCGGGTGCTCGTTGTGCAGATAGTTGATCCAGCCGGTGCCCGTGTACTCGATGTACAGGTCCACCTGTCCGGCCTCCATCGCCGCTCGTGCGCTGTTGGAGCCCTGGATGTCGGTGAGGTCGCGGATCTGCGCCCCGGCGGCGGCCAGGGCGAACTCTGCGATGTAGCCCAGGATGATGTTCTCGGTGAAGTCCTTCGAGCCGACGGTGAGGTTGACGCCGTCGAGCTCGGGGACGGGAGTGATGCTGCCGGAGCCCACGGGCAGGGGGAGCGCGCCGCCGGACTGCAGCCCGCAGGACGCCGCGAGCAACGCCGACAGCGCGGCGGCGATGACCGATACCGCGCGGGCGAACCGTGTGCTGCCGGTGCTGCGGCGGGTGCGGCGGTGGTCGGGGACGGTGGAGGTCATCAGCGCAACCCCTTGGGGCCGAGGAAACGCTCGGCGAGGGCGCCGAGCCAATCGATGAGCAGTGCGAGGGCCACGGCGAGCACGGCGCCCACGTACAGCGTCGGGTTGTCACGCAGCTTGTAGCCGGTGTCGATGAGCACGCCCAGCCCCCCGGCCCCGACCAGGAAGCACAGGGTGGCGGTGCCGACGGCGAGCACCAGCGAGGTCCGCAGGCCGGCGAGGATGAACGGGACGGCCAGCGGGAACTCCACGCGGCGCAGCACCGTCAGCGGTGACATGCCCTGGCCGAGACCGGCGTCGATGAGCGCAGGGTCCACGGACTGCATGCCCAGCATCGTGTTCCGCAACACCGGCAGCAGCGAGTAGAAGGCGATGGGCAGCACGCCGATCCAGAACCCCGTGCTGCCCGACCAGAGGAAAAGCAGCACCAGCAGGCCGATGGCGGGGGAGGCCTGGCCGATGTTGCCGATGCCGATGAACAGTGGCGACAGCACCCGGTAGCCCTTGCGGGTCAGCAGGATGCCCAGGGGCACTGCGATCGCCACCACGATCGCGGTGACGACCGCGGTGATGGCGATGTGCTGGCCGAGCCGCGTGCCCAGCGCCCCCGCGTTGAGCGTCTCGCGCTGGGTGGCGGTCAGATCGCGGAAGCCGAACGCCCAGATGAGGATGCCGGCGGCGGCCGCGACGGCCACCAGGGGCTGGGCGAGCAGCCGGATGGCGTCCCCGCGTCGCCCGGCGGGGGCGGCGTCCACGGCGTCGGCGGCTTTCTCCCCGGCCGTCACGGTGTCCTGGGTGATGGTCACGGCTGCTCGCCCCCGATCACCGTCGGCGGGGTGTGGGCGTCGGCACTGCCTGTCCCGCTGACGGACTCGGACTCGGTGTCGTCGTCCTGCGAGTACTCCTCGCGGAGGGTGCGCACGGTCTGGATGAGGGTGTCGATGTTGATCAGGCCCTCGTACTGTCCGCGGCTTCCGGTGACCACGGTGGAGGCGCTGGAGGCGGCGAGCAGCGCCTCGAGCGCGTCCTGGAGCGTCGACTGGGTGCTGACGACCTCGCCGATGGGGTCCCCGATTCCGCGCAGACTGGTCGCGTCGGCGAGGTGTCGCGGATTGACCCAGGCGACAGGGCGGTTGCGGGCATCGAGGATCAGCCCCCAACTGCGGCGCCGGCCGCCGAGCGTCGCGCGGAACTGCTCCGGCGAGTCGGTTTCGTGCGCTGTCGGGCAGTGTTCGAGCTCGACGTCCCGGACACGGAGCAGCGTGAGCTGCTGCAGCGCCGCGCCGGAGCCGACGAATCCGGCGACGGTGTCGTCGGCGGGGTTGGCCAGGATCGCCTCGGGGGTGTCGTACTGCAGGATCGAGGACCGGCTGCCCAGCACGGCGATCCGGTCTCCCAGTTTGACCGCCTCGGCGAAGTCGTGGGTGACGAACACGATGGTTTTGCCCAGTTCGGACTGCAGGCGCAGCAGCTCATCCTGCAGCAGGCCTCGGGTGATGGGGTCGACCGCGCCGAACGGCTCGTCCATCAGGAGCACGGGCGGGTCCGCGGCCAGCGCGCGTGCCACGCCGACGCGCTGCTGCTGGCCTCCGGAGAGCTGGCGCGGATACCGGCCGCGATAGATCTCCGGGTCGAGCCCCACCAGGTCCAGCATCTCGTCGACGCGCTCGCTGATGCGCTTCTTCTTCCATCCGACCAGCCCGGGCACCATGCCCACGTTCTGGGCGATGGTCATGTGCGGGAACAGCCCCGACTGCTGGATCGAGTAGCCGATGCCGCGGCGGAGCTTGTCCGGCTTGATCGACAGCGCGTTGCGGCCGCCGATCGTGATGGTGCCTGACGTCGGCTCGATCAGGCGGTTGATCATGCGCATCGTCGTGGTCTTGCCGCAGCCGGACGGGCCGACGAACACGACGATCTCGCCCGCCGGGATCGTCATCGAGACGCGCTCGACTGCGGGCGTCCTGCTGCCGGGGTAGCGCTTGGTGATCTCATCCAGGACGATCTCGACACCCGAGACGGTCCGGGCGTCCGCGCCGTTCTGCACGGACGACTGGCCGGGAGCGTGGTCAGGCATGGATTCCCCTCGAGGTGGTGAGCTTGCCGATGACGATGTACAGGCCGTCCAGGATCAG
>CAYVJJ010000263.1:0-4171 GCA_964451655.1 uncultured Mycobacteriaceae bacterium
GTCGGTGGCAGGATGAGGGCATGGCGAAACTCGACTACGCGAAGCTCAACTCCACCATCCGATACCTGATGTTCTCGGTGTACCACGTGACGCCGGGGGCGCTGGGCGGGGACCGGTCGTCGGCGATCGCGGAGGCGGAGGAGTTCTTCGACGGTCTCGAGGGGCGCGGGGTGACATTGCGCGGGCTGTACGACATCCAGGGGATGCGCGCCGAGGCGGACTGGATGATGTGGACCCACGCCGAGAGCATCGAGGAACTGCAGGCCGTGTACGCGGACCTGCGCCGCACGACCGCCCTGGGCCGCGCCAGCACCCCCTACTGGAGCAACGCGGCGCTGCACCGGCCGGCCGAGTTCAACAAGAGCCACGTGCCCGCGTTCATCGCGGGCGAGGACCCGGGCGACTACGTGTGCGTCTACCCCTTCGTGCGCTCCTACGACTGGTACGTGCTTCCGGACGAGGACCGCCGCCGCATGCTCGCCGAGCACGGCATGGGCGCCCGTGCCTACCCGCAGGTGCGCGCCAACACGGTGCCGGCGTTCGCTCTCGGCGACTACGAGTGGATCCTGGCCTTCGAGGGGCCCGTGCTGGCCGACATCGTCGACCTGATGCGGGACCTGCGCGCCAGCGAGGCGCGCTTGCACGTGCGCAAGGAGATCCCGTTCTTCACCGGTCCGCGTGTTCCCGCGGCGCGGCTCATCGAGGCGCTGCCCTGACCGGGACGGGGCCGGCCGCGGTCCGGTTCTAGGACCCGGCGGCCTTGAGGCGCAGCGAGATCGAGTTGATGCAGTAGCGCTGGTCCGTGGGGGTCGGATAGCCCTCGCCGGTGAACACGTGGCCCAGGTGGCTGTGGCAGCTGCGGCAGAGGACCTCGGTGCGGCTCATGCCCATCGAGGTGTCCTCGCGGAGGATGACCGCGTCGGACTCGGCGGGGTCGAAGAACGAGGGCCAGCCGCAGTGCGAGTGGAACTTCTCCGAGCTGCGGAACAGTTCTGCTCCGCACGCGCGGCACTCGTAGACGCCCTCGTCGGTGGTGTCGGTGTATTCGCCGACGAACGGACGCTCGGTGCCGGCCTGCCGCAGCACGGCGTACTCGTCGGGGGTGAGCCGGGCGCGCCACTCGTCTTCGGAGCGGGCGATCTGCGGTGCGGGCAACTGTCCGGAAGTCATGCCCCCACGGTAATACTCTCCGGGCCGGAGTGGCCACGGCCGCGATCGGGCCCGGCCTCCCGGGTGCGCCGGTGCCCGTCGGGGGTTCCGGCGGGCCCCGCGGCGGGGCCGTGGGCCCCCGGCGCGGTCGCGTCGGGACCGGCGTCGGGACCGTCGTCAGGCGGCGGCGGGTCGATGCCGTCGGCGAGGCGCCCCTGAGCGCGCGCGACCAGGTAGCGGTTGAGCAGCACCGTGAAGATGACGAGGAGCAGCAGCGCCCAGCCGAAGGTCGCGCGCAGCGACTCGATGGTCTTGCCGGTCATGAAGAAGCGCGACGAGTACCAGCTGTCGAAGCTGAGGAACAGGTAGGCGGCGACCCAGGCCGGCCAGGTGCGCACCACCGAGTTGCGCAGCACCACGGTCATCATCAGCGGGAAGATCAGCATCGAGTAGTACTGCTGGCCCAGCGAGCCCAGCAGGAATGACGCGGTGAGCATCAGCCCGGTGCCGGTGCACAGGTAGAAGCGCTCGTCATGGCGGTGGAACCGGTAGAGCAGGTACAGCGAGACCAGCACCGTGAGCCCCAGCAGGATCCGCACCGTCCACACCAGCGCGCCCGAGACGCCGAAGTAGGCGCCCGCGCCGACGAGCGCGCTGTTGAAGTAATCGCGCGCCTCGGTGAGGTAGGGGAGCGTGTGGTGGATGAACTCGGGGGAATCGGTGATCAGCGGCCAGGCGGCCAGGTTGAGCACCAGCGGAATCGCGATCGCGCCGACGAACGGGCGCCACTGGCGCTTGAGCAGCGGCAGCAGCAGGATCGGCGCCAATATCGGTTTGACCACGATCGTCAGTCCCAGCGGCACGCCGGCCCACAGGTGGTGGCCGCGCACCATCAGCGTGAGGAACGCGATCTCGCACAGCAGCACGAGGCCGTTGATGTTGGAGAAGACCAGGGTGTTCGACACCGTCTCGGTGAAGAACATGGCGAACAGCAGGACCGGCGCCGCGGCCGAGCGGATGCTGAAGTCGAACAGGCGCAGCAGCAGGTAGCCGGCCAGGATGATCGCCACCGCGTTCACCCCGATGAACAGCCAGCGCGCCCACTCGAAGTTGATCAGGCCCAGCGGCGCCAGCAGGAGCGTGCCGCCGGGCGGGTACAGGTAGTGCGGGGTGACCGTGCCGAGGTCGCCGCCGTAGACGGGCAGGTTCTCCCAGAAGTTCCTGGTGGCGGCGTAGACCGGGGTGAAATCGTCGGTGTGCGCACCTTGCACCGCCAGCGACAGCACGCGGTGGAGCACGGTGAACACGGCGATCGGCCACATGACGGCCTTGATCGCCGCGGTGCGGGTCCACGCGGTGCGGGGCAGGAGGTGATCGGTCGACAGCACGGTTGCACGGTATCGCGGATCGCTGCGAGGGTGCGCCGGGACACCCCGGGCGTGACCCAGCACGCAGTGCTAGGCGGGGCAGCCGGTGCCGCTGGGCGGCAGGGCGGCGTCGGCCAGATAGCGGCGGGCCTGGTCGGCGGCGCACTGCGAACCCCACAGGACGCCGTGCCCGACGCCCTCCCACGTGACGGTCGCGGCCTGCGCGCCCGTGCGGGCGAGCGCAGCGGACACCGAATCGACGGCGCCGGCCCCCGTGACCGGGTCGGCGGCCCCCGAATACAGCAGGACCGGCACATCGAACCCGTCCGGCAGTGCGGGATCCTGATGCGAGGGCCACGCGCCGCACGTGAGCATCCGGAGCGCCGAGTCCACACCGAAGACGGGATACTGGTCGCCCCACGCCTTCTGGGCGGCTTGCGACTGGTCGGGCGTGGCCGGCGGCGGCGCCGCACTGCACCGCGCCGAGAACTCGCCGCCGGTGATCGCCTGCGCGTCGGCGAAGGTGTGCAGCGTGCCGACGTCGCCGGTGGCGGCGCCGTGGATGAGCTCACCCAGGCGGCGCACCCGCTGGTCCCACGGTGTGGCCGCATCCGAGAGGGTCTGCCGCACCACGGTGAGGACGGATCCGCGGCTGACTCCGCGGATCAGACCCGTCTGCGCGGAGTCGAGCAGCGTGTTCATCGTCGCCCCCGCGTCCGGGCCTGCGGCGCACCCTGACGCGGTGCAATCGGAGACGAAACGCGCCCAGGCGGCCTGACCGGCCTGGGCGCGGCGTTCGGCCGTCGTCCGGGCGTCCACACGCAGCGGGCCCGGTGAGTCCATCACCACCCGGGCAAGGTGGCCGGGGACGTTGGCCTGGTAGGCCAGTGCGACATCGGACGCGTCGCCGAGCGTGAGCAGCGCGATCTTGTCGACGCCCCAGTAACTGCGGAGGGTCTCGATGTCGGATGCGGCGTGGACGGCGTCGAACGCGTCGACGGCCGGGCGCAGCACGTCAGTGCAGGACACCGTCACCTGCTTGACGGTGTCCATCATCGACTGCGCACGGCTCGCCGGGTCGCCGCCGTGGCCGGCGGCCGTGAGATCGGCGGCGTCCGAGCCGGTGAAGCAGTCCGGGTTCGTCGACGGCCCGGTCCCGCGGCGGTCGAGCGCCACCACCGGGCGGGTGTCGAGGATCGCGCCGTTCGGGCCGGTGGCCAGCCGTGCGAGCGCCTGCCGCGACGATTCCTCCGTCCCGGCCATGAGTACCAGCGGCGGAGCGTCCTGCGGCGTGGCGGCGGTGCGGGCACGGGTCAGGTCGATGCCCACGTTCTGCCGGGTCGTCGCCGGGTCCATCGGTCCGGCCAGCGTCGCGCACTCGATGGTCAGGCCGTCCGGGCCCGGGGGGAGTCCCGCCGCGGGATCCGACGGGCACGGCCGCCACGACGGCTCGTTGGCCGGCACTCCGGCCTGCGGCGGCCGGGGCGGAGCGGGGCTCGTCTCCGGGCTGCCCGGCGTGCCGGGGGTGTGGCCCTCGACGGCGAAGTCCGGCGGCATGGACGGCCCCGCCGCGCAGCCCGCGGCCACGAGCCCGGTGAGAGCGATCCCGACGAGCGGGTACCTGCCTGATCGACGCACCCCACGAGAGTGCCAGG
>CAYVJJ010000264.1:0-4149 GCA_964451655.1 uncultured Mycobacteriaceae bacterium
TCCCGGTGCCCTTGTACTGCATCGACACCGGGCCCAGCTTGACCTTGACCTTCCCCGTGAACGTGCTGCCGTCGACCCCGGTGAGCGTGGCGCCCGGCATGCACGGCGCGACGCGCTCGGGGTCGAGCAGCGCCTGCCACACGTCGTCGACGGGGGCGTCGACGGTGAACGAGTGCTCCAACTCCACTGGTTTCTCCTTCCGCGGTCAGGCGCCGGCCGCGGCCGTGACGGCGCGGGTGGTGAGGACCTGGACCAGATGCGTGCGGTACTCCGCGTCGGCGTCGGAGTCGGTGCCCGGGCTGGTGCCGTCGGCGGCGCGTTGGGCGGCCCCGCGGATGGTGGCCGCATCCGCCTCGCGGCCCACGAGCGCCTCCTCGACGCCGCGTGCCCGCAGCGGCACCGACGCCATGTTGGTCAGCGCCACGCGGGCCTGCTCGATCCGACCGCCGGACACCTGGAGCGCCGCCGCCACCGCGACGATGGCCCACGCCTGGGCGGTGCGGTTGAACTTCTCGTAGTGCCCGGTCCAGCCGGTGTGTTTGGGTATCCGGACGTCGACGAGGATCTCGCCGTCGCCGACCGCGGTGGTGAACAGGTCCTCGAAGAAGTCATCGGCCGCGACCTGCCGCCGGCCGTCCGGTCCGGCGATCGTCATCACGGCGTCGAGGGCCAGGGCCGTGGCGAGCAGGTCGCCGGCCGGGTCGGCGTGGGCGAGCGCACCGCCGAGGGTGCCGCGGTGCCGGATCTGCGGGTCGGCGACGGTGGCGGTGGCCTCGGCCAGCAGCCGTGCGTGCTCGCGCACCAGCGGATCGTGCATCACCTCATGGTGCGTGGTCATGGCGCCGACCACGAGCGCGTCCCCGTCCTCGCGTACGCCCCGGAGTTCGGCGATGCGGCCCAGGTCCACCACCAGCTCCGGGTCGTTCATGCGCAGGCGCAGAACGGGCATGAGGCTCTGTCCGCCGGCGATGAGCTTCGCGTCGTCCCCGGCGCTCGCGAGGGCGCCGAGCGCCTCCTCGACCGTCTCGGGGGCGGCATAGTCGAATGCGGAGGGGATCATCGCGCACCTGCACCTTCCTGTAGGGCCTTCCACACGCGCATCGGCGTGCACGGCATGTCGATGTCCTCGACGCCCAGGTGCCGCACCGCGTCGAGGACGGCGTTGACCACCGCGGGCGTCGAGGCGATGGTCCCGGCCTCCCCGACGCCCTTGACGCCCAGCACGTTGCTCGTGGCGGGGGTCTCGGTGCGGTCGGTGGTGAACGACGGCAGGTCCGCGGCCGAGGGCAGCAGGTACTCGGCGAAGGATCCGCTCAGCAGGGTGCCGGACTCGTCGTAGACGGCTTCCTCGAACAGGGCCTGCGCGATGCCCTGCGCCAGGCCGCCGTGGACCTGCCCCTCCACCAGCATCGGGTTGACGACGGTGCCGACGTCGTCGACGGCCACGTACGAGCGCAGCTCCACCCGGCCGGTCTCGGTGTCCACCTCGACCGCGCACAGGTGCGTCCCGTGCGGGTAGGAGAAGTTCTCCGGGTCGTAGGTGGCCTGGGAGTCCAGTGTGGGTTCGACGCCGTCGGGCAGGTCGTGCGCCGCGAACACCGCGAGCGCGACGTCCGCGATCCCGACGGACCGTTCCGTGCCGCGCACCTGGAATGCGCCGCCGGCGTAGTCGAGATCGTCCTCGGAGCACTCCATCATGTGGGCGGCGATGGGACGGGCCTTGGCGATCACTTTGTCGACTGCGTGCGCGACGGCCACGCCCCCGACGCTCAGCGATCGGGAGCCGTAGGTGTCCATCCCCTTGGGCGCGGACTGCGTGTCCCCGTGCAGGATCTCGACATCCTCGAACGGCACGCCCAGACGGTCCGCCACCAGCTGGCTGAAGCCGGTGACATGGCCCTGTCCGTGCGGGGAGATGCCGGTGACCACCTCGACCTTGCCGGTGGGAAGCATGCGGATGGACGCGTGCTCCCACCCGCCGGCGCCGTAGTCGAGTGAGCCGAGCACACGCGACGGCGCCAGTCCGCACATCTCGGTGAACGTGGACACCCCGATGCCGAGCTGCACGGGATCGCCGTTCGTGCGCCGCTCGGCCTGTTCCCGCCGCAGCGCGTCGTAGTCGAACAGCTCGCGGGAGCGGGCGGTGGCGGCCTCGTAGTTCCCCGTGTCGTAGGTCAGGCCCGCGACGGTGGTGAAAGGGAACTCCCCGTGCGGGATCCAGTTCTTCTCCCGCAACTCCAGCGGATCCATGCCCAGCTCCGCGGCGAGCTCCGCCATCATCCGCTCGATGGCGAACGTGGCCTCCGGGCGGCCTGCCCCGCGGTAGGCGTCGGTGGGCACCTTGTTGGTGAATACGGGGCGGCAGCTGAACCGGTAGGCGGGGATCTTGTAGATGCCGTTGTACATGAACGCCCCGAGCACCGGGATGCCCGGCGAGATCAGGCGCATGTAGGCGCCCATGTCGGCGAGCAGATCCACTTTCAGTGCGGTGAGGGTGCCGTCGCGGCGGGCGGCGATGGTGAGGTTCTGCACCTGCGCCCGGCCGTGGTGCGCCGCCTGCATGGTCTCGCTGCGCGACTCGGCGTACTTGACCGGCTTGCCCAGGCGGCGGGCGGCGAGCAGAGTGAGAACCTCCTCCGGGGTCACCTGCAGCTTGCCGCCGAAACCGCCGCCCACGTCCGGCGCGATCACCCGCAGCTTGTGCTCGGGGACGCCGAGGGTCATCGCCAGCATGATCTTGAGGACGTGGGGGATCTGCGTAGAGGACCACATGGTGAGCTGTTCGCCGGTGGGGTCGACGACGACGGCCCGCGGCTCCATGAATGCGGGCACCAGACGCTGCTGGTGCAGGCTGCGACGCACCACGACGTGGTCGGGGGACGATTCCGCCTCCGCGATCGCCTGGTCGACGTCGCCGCCGGTGCCGGCCTCCACGGAATCGAACGTCCAGGTGGTCGACACGTTCGTCCCCAGGTCCGGGTAGATCGGTTCGGCGCCGTCGGCGGCCGCCTCCTGCAGGTCGAGCACCACCGGAAGGTCCTCGTAGTCCACGTCGACGGCCTCGAGCGCATCGTGGGCCTCGTAGTCCGTGCGCGCGATGACCACCGCCACCGCGTCGCCGGCGAAGTTCACCGTCTCCACGGCGAGCGACGGTGCGGGCGGCGCCAGCATGTCCGGGGTGATGGGCCAGGCGCACGGCAGGCTTCCCTGCTCCTCGGCCAGGTCGGCGCCGGTGTACACGGCGACCACGCCGGGCATGCCGCGGGCCTCGGCGGTGTCGATGGCGGTGATGCGCGCGTGGGCGAGCGGGCTGCGCAGCACCGCCATATGCAGCATCCCGGGCAGGGCCAGGTTGGCGGTCCAGCGCGTGCGCCCGGTAATCAGATGCGCGTCCTCTTTGCGGGTGCGCGAGCGGCCGATCTCCCCGGCGGGGGTGGACGGTTCGGCGACGGAGGTCATCGTGCACCCCCGGTCTGTGCGGCGGAACCCTCGCGGAGGGTGCCGGCGGCCTCCTGCACGGCGCGCACGATGTTCTGGTAGCCGGTGCAGCGGCAGAGGTTGCCCTCGAGTCCCTCGCGGATCTCCTGCTCGTCCGGATCCGGGTTCTCGGCGAGCAGATCGACCGACTGCATGATCATCCCGGGTGTGCAGTATCCGCATTGCAGTGCGTGGCACTGGTGGAACGCCTCCTGCACCGGATGCAGCCGCCCGTCCTGCGCGAGCCCCTCGATGGTGGTGACCTCGCGGCCGTCCGCCTGCACGGCCAGCACGGAGCAGGACTTCACGCTGCGCCCGTCAAGGTGCACGGTGCACGCGCCGCAATTGCTGGTGTCGCACCCGGACACGGTGCCCACCTTGCCGAGCCGCTCCCGCAGGTAGTGCACCAGCAGGGTCCTGGGCTCCACTTCGTCGGTGTATCTGGTTCCGTCGACGTCGACAGTGATGCGCATCGGATCCTCCGGCTCGCCGCAGTATGCGTATTGACAATGTGAATATTGTCACAGACCACTGTTCCCCGGATGGCGTCAGTGGACAACCGGAATGGGCGAACCCGCACCGCGGCTTCCGGTCACGCGCCGCCGGCAGCCGGGGTCGCGCCGTGGATGGGGCCGGTGGTGTGGGTGAGGCGGGTCCCGCCGGCGCCCCAGT
>CAYVJJ010000265.1:0-4141 GCA_964451655.1 uncultured Mycobacteriaceae bacterium
GCGCCGTGGATGGGGCCGGTGGTGTGGGTGAGGCGGGTCCCGCCGGCGCCCCAGTGCAGCTGGATGATCTCGGCCGCGATGGCCACCGCGGTCTCCTCGGGAGTGCGCGCACCCAGGTCGAGGCCGATGGGTGAACTCATCCGGGCCAGCTCCGCCCCGGTCATCCCGGCATCGCGCAGGCGGGCGAGCCTGTCGTCATGGGTGCGCCGCGACCCCATGGCGCCGACGTAGGCGAGGTCCAGCCGCAGCGCCACCTCCAGCAGCGGCACGTCGAACTTGGGGTCGTGGGTCAGCACCGTCACCACGGTGCGGCCGTCGACGCGGCCCGCCTGCGCCTCGGCCGCCAGGTAGCGGTGCGGCCAGTCGGTGACCACTTCGTCGGCCTCGGGGAAGCGGGTGCGGGTGGCGAACACGGACCGGGCGTCGCACACGGTCACGCGGTAGCCGAGGAACGCCCCGATGCGCGCCATGGCGGCCGCGAAGTCGATGGCGCCGAACACCAGCAGCCGCGGCGGAGGCCGGAAGACGTTGACGAACACCGACATCCCCTCGCCGCGGCGCTGGCCGTCGGGCCCGTAGGTGAGGGTGCCGGAGCGGCCGCTGTCGAGTCGGCCGCGGGCATCGTCGATGACGGCGTCGTCGATGCGCTGCGAGCCGAGGGTGCCGGTGGCGCCGTCGTCGTATACCAGCAGATGCCGGCCCACCCTGCCCGTGCCGGGGTGCGCGGTGACGGTGGCGACGGCCAGCGGCACCTCGTCGCGGACGGCGTCGACCGCCTCCCGCAGCTCCGGGTACGCGTCGGGGTCGATCCGCTCGACGAAGACATCGATGATCCCGCCGCACGTGAGCCCCACCGCGAAGGCATCCTCGTCGGAGACGCCGTACCGTTCGAGCACCGGGACGCCGTCGGCGATCGCCTGCCGGGCCAGTTCGTAGACGGCGCCTTCGACGCAGCCCCCGGACACGCTGCCGGTGACCGCGCCGTCCCCCGACACCAGCATCGCAGCGCCGGGATCGCGCGGCGACGAGCTGAAGGTGCCCACCACGGTGCCCAGCGCGGCCGGTTCGCCCGCGCGGTAGAGCCGGTCGAGCTCGTCGATCACGTCACGCATCGCGCACCTCCGCCAGCAGCCGTTGGAGGGTGTCGAGGCTGTGGCCGGCCAACAGCCGGTCCAGGTGGGGGAGCGCCGCCGCGATGCCGGACTGCACCGGCCGGTACGTCGCGGCGCCGGCGTGCGGATTCACCCACAGGACGGCGTGCGCGAGCCGTCGCAACCGCGCCGTCTGCTCGCCGAGCAGGGCGGGGTCCCCCCGTTCCCAGCCGTCGGAGAACAGCACGACGATGGCCCCGCGGGCCAGCCCGCGGCGGCCGTGCCGGTCGAGGAACGCCCCGAGGGTCTCGCCGAGCCGGGTCCCGCCCGCCCAATCCGGCACCGTCCGGCCGGCCGCCGCGAGTGCCACCTCGGGGTCCCGCGAGCGCAGCGCGCGCGTGAGCCTCGTCAGCCGGGTCCCCAGCGAGAACACCTCGGTGTCGGTGCGACCGCTGTGGGTGACGACGTGGGCGAAGCGCAGCAGCGCGTCCGCGTAGGGGGCCATCGAGCCGGACACGTCGATGAGCAGCACGACGCGGCGCGGCCGGCGTGCGCGCCTCCGGTGCCGCGGTCGGACCGGCTCCCCGCCCGCGGCGACCATGCACCGCAGGGTGCGCCGCGGGTCGACCGGCCCGGTGGGGGCGGGGCGCCAGCGCAGGGCCGGGCGCGTGGGCGGGGTCGCGCGCAGGCCCGCCAGCAGTCGATCCAGGTGGGCGCGTTCGGCGGTCGTGAGCGCGGCGATGTCGCGTCGGCGCAGTACCTCGGTGTCGGCCGCAGCGGTCTTGAGCGCGTCGCCGTCGTCGGCGTCCCCGGCTCCGGGCGCGTGGTCGGGGCCGGGCGGAGTGAGCCCGGCGATGCGTGCGGGACGCACCCGCGCGCCGCGTGGAAAGGCGGGCGGTGGGGCGCCGCCGAACCAGCTGTCGAAGGCCAGGTCGTAGCGGGGCAGGTCATCGGATCCGCGGCACAGGCTGGCGCGGCCCGCCCAATACACTTGGGCGCGGTCGGCGAGGTCGACGGCGTTCAGCGCCCGCAGGTACCGCGCGGTGTCGTCGGCCCCCACGGGCAGGCCCGCGGCGCGCAGCACGTGCGCGAAGCCGACGACGCCCGCCATCGGGTCGGCCGCCCGGTCACCGTCTCTCATGTGTCCATTGTCACCCGTGCGGCGGCGTCGTGGGCGCGGGTCGGGCGGAAGGGGCACGGCGGGCGGCCGGCCGGACAGCGGGTGTCAGCCGGGCAGCGGGTGTCAGCCGGGCAGCGGGCTCAGCCGGACAGGAGCGCGTCGAGCCCTTCGCGGGCGACCCGGTCGAGGTCCTCCCGGTACTTGAGCACCGCGCCCAGCGTGGCGGCGGCCGACTCGGCGTCGAGCTCCTCGCGTCCGAGCGCGGCCAGTGCGCGGGCCCAGTCGAGCGATTCCGCCACACCGGGGGGTTTGAGGAGGTCCCGGCGGCGCAGCGCCTGCACCGCGGCGGCGACCTGCCCGGCCAGCGCCTCACCGATGCCGGGGATGCGGCGGCGCAGGATCGCCACCTCCTGCGTAAGCCCCGGGTGGTCGAGCCAGTGGTAAAGGCAGCGGCGCTTGAGGGCGTCATGGACATCGCGGGTGCGGTTGGAGGTGAGCACCGCCAGCGGGGGAGTGGCGGCGCGCACCTCGCCGTACTCGGGAATGCTCACGGTGTTCTCGTCCAGGACCTGGAGAAGGAACGCCTCGAACTCGTCGTCGGCCCGGTCCACCTCGTCCACCAGCAGCACGCAGGGCGCGTCGATGAGCGCCTGCAGCAGCGGGCGCGCCAACAGGAAGCGGCGTGTGTACAGGGACCGTTCGGCCCGCTCGGGGTCCAGGCCGCCGGCTGCCTCGAGGGTGCGCAGATGCAGCAGCTGACGGGGGAAGTCCCAGTCGTAGAGGGCCTGCGCCGCGTCGATCCCCTCGTGGCACTGCAGGCGGATCAGCGGCAGCCCCAGGGCCTCGGCGAGTGCGGTGGCCAGCGAGGTCTTGCCCGTGCCGGGCTCGCCCTCGCAGAACAGCGGGCGCTGCAACCGCAGTGCCAGGAACGCCGCCACGGACAGCCCCTCGCCGGCGAGGTACCCGGTGCGGTCCAGCGCGTCGGCGAGGTCCCGGGGCGTTCGTGGAGCCGTCACGGTGCGAGCCTAAGTGACCCGTCCGTGCCGCCGCAGGGCATCGGGTGTGTCGGCGTCGGCGCCCGTGGCCAGGTCGCCGCATTCGACCGGCAGGAGGTCGTCGCGCCCGCGCAGCCAGGGCCCGGCGCCCGTGTCGCCGTGCACCGACGACAGGAGCGATGCCCAGTGGGCGCGGCCGAGCAGGACCGGGTGGCCCGGCCGTCCTCCGAACACGGCGCGGATCACGGCGCGGTCGGGCGGTGTGCCCGCCGCACTGCCGGCGCGGATCCTGCGGATGACGTCGGGGCCGATGTCGGGCAGATCGACCAGGTGGATCAGTGCGCCGGACGGGTCCGGATCGAGCGCCGCGGCGCGCAGACCCGCGGACAAGGATGCGCTGATCCCGGTGGCCCAGTCCTCGGCGACGACGGTCGAGGCGCCGGCCGGCACCAGCGGCCGGATACGGTCGGCCTCCGCCCCCAGGACGGGGAAGACCGGCGCGCATCCGCCGTCCCGGAGAACGCGGACGGCACGTGCGACGAGCGGTTCGCCGTCGAGCCGGACGAGGGCCTTGGGCCTGCCGAAGCGGCGGCCGCGTCCGGCCGCGAGCACGATTCCGGCGGGACGGTTCACGGCCGGTGCACCCCGCGGGAGCGTGTGCGGGAACCGGTCGGCGGGGTTGTGCCGGACGGCCCGCGCGGGCGTGCGCGGAATGCGGGCGCCAGAAGCGCCAGCCCCACTGCGAACAGCAGGGGGATGACGAAGGCGATGCGCAGGGAGCTGAGGGCGGCGACGCCGCCGACGATGCCGCCGCCGACGATGGTGCCCGCGTAGTTGAAGATGTTGATGCGCGCGATCACCGCGTCGGCGCGCCCGTCGGGCGCGAGCCGGCCCGCGGCGCCGAAGCACAGGGGCGCGACCACCGGCGCGCCGAG
>CAYVJJ010000266.1:0-1895 GCA_964451655.1 uncultured Mycobacteriaceae bacterium
AGCGCTCCATGCCGGCCACCATCAGCAGCTGCTTGAACAGCTGGGGGCTCTGCGGAAGGGCGTAGAAGCTGCCCGGGCGCAGGCGTGCGGGAACCAGGAAGTCGCGAGCCCCCTCGGGCGTGGAGCGCGTCATGGTGGGCGTCTCGATCTCGACGAACTCGTGGCGCTCGAGCACACGGCGGGCGGCCGCGTTGACCTTGGAGCGCAGCCGCAGCGCCTCACCGGGGCCCTCGCGGCGCAGGTCCAGGTAGCGGTAGCGCAGGCGCGCCTCCTCGCCGGGGTTGTCGTCGAGCTGGAACGGCAGCGCCGCGGACTCCGAGAGCACGTCGAGGTCGGTCGCGTTGACCTCGATGGCGCCGGTGGGCAATTCCGGGTTCTCGTTGCCCTCGGGGCGGATCTCGACGGCGCCGGTGATCTTGATGCAGAACTCCGAACGCAGCCGGTGCGCGGCCTCGGCCACGGCGCTCTCGCGGAAGACCACCTGGGACACGCCCGAGGCGTCGCGCAGGTCGATGAAGATCACGCCGCCGTGGTCACGGCGACGCGCCACCCAGCCGGTGAGCGTGACGGTCGAATCGGCGTGCTCGGCTCGCAGGGAACCGGCCTCGTGGGTGCGCAGCACTGCTGTCCTCTCCATGGTGAGTCCACTCCGCGGGTGGCGCCGGGTCACGCCACACCGGCTCGATCTTACGGAGCCGCCCGGCCCCCGGGCCTGGCGGGTTTGCGCGGAGGCGACCCCGGCGCAACGTCCCGGCGGCCGGCCGTCGAGCACGCGGTAGCACGTCCCGCGGCGACGTCCGCGCCGCGCCGATGGGACCGCCCGCCCCCGCCCGCACCGCCGCGCCGATACGGTGCGGCTGTCACGCGCGGACCCCGGAGCGGCCGCGGGAGCGTAAGGAGCGCATCGATGGGTTCACCGGCCGGCCACCTGCACGTCAGTGAGATCTGGCGCTACCCCGTCAAGTCGCTCGGCGGCGAACGGATGGCCGAGGCGCAGGTGCAGGCGGACGGCCTGGCCGGCGACCACATGTGGGCCATCGTCGACGAGACGACCGGCACCGTGGCCAGCGCCAAACGCACCCGCGTCTGGGGCGGGCTGCTGCAGTGCTCGGCCCGGATCGCCCCCGGCGCGGACCCGGCCGACGCCTCGGCCCTGACCATCGCCACGCCCGACGGCGCCGAATCCCGCGGCGACGACCCCGCCACGATCGAACGGCTCTCCGCCCTGACCGGCCGCCCGCTGCGGATCCAGTACGCCTCCGCCGACGGGCCCGGTCCGCGGACCATGGAGATGGAGTGGGCACCCGAGACGCACGAGGGCATGGAGGAGGCCATCGCCTACTCGTCGGCCCGGGCAGAGCAGGACGAGGGCTCGGCGGTGCCGGTGGGCGCGGTGCCGACCGGCGGGGGCCGTGGCCGCTTCTACGACCTGGCGCCGGTGCACATCGTGACCACCTCGAGCGTGCGCGAACTCATCGACGACGACACCCCGGTCCGACGGGCACTGCGCCGATACCGCCCCAACATCGTCGTGGGCGCCGACGACTGGGGCGACGGGTACGTGGAGGACGCATGGCTCGGCGGCCGGCTCCGGGTGGGCGGCCTGGAGCTGCGGCCGACGATCCCCGTGGGCCGCTGCGTCATGGTCACCCTCCCCCACGGCGACGTGCCCCGCGACGCCAAGGCGCTGCGCCGGATCGCGTCCCGCCACAAGCTGCACGTCGGCTACGGCACCGCGCCGGCCCCCACCCTGGGCATCTACGCCGACGTCGAGCGGTCCGGCACCGTGCGCCTCGGCGACGAGGTGGTGCCCGGGGAGGGGTGAGGGGCCCGGTCCGCCGTCCTTCGCTCCCGCGCGCCCGTCAGCGTCCCGCGCGCCCGTCAGCGTCCCGCGC
>CAYVJJ010000266.1:1995-4137 GCA_964451655.1 uncultured Mycobacteriaceae bacterium
CCCGCACCGACGAAACCACCCCGCACCGACGGGACAATCCCGCACCGGAATCACCCGCTCGGCAGGGAGCGGCACCGCGCTGCGGGAGCCGTCCGCGCCGGCTGGTCGCGCCGCTCGGCGGGCGAATGACCGGCGGATCGCCGATACTGACAGCACCGACCACCCTGACAGCACCGATCCCCCCTGACAGCACCGACCACCCTGACTGCACCCCCACGACGCACCACCAAGGAGCGCTGATGACGTTTCGCGAGGGCGCGCGGATCGACTCCGGCCGGGTGCGCTCCGGTGGCGGGGGCCGCGGCCCCAAGCTGGCGCTCGGCGGGGGCGGCGGCCTGGTGGTGCTGGTGCTGGCTGTGCTGTTCGGTGTGAATCCCGGCGACGTCGTCGGCGGCGACCCGCCCGGGCACGCCCCCGGCTCCGGCTACTCCTCCCCCGCCCAGTGCAGCACCGGCGCCGACGCCAACAGGAACGTCGACTGCCGCGTGACCGCCACCGCCATGAGCCTCGACGACGTGTGGACCCGGGTCCTGCCGTCGGCCGGCGCCCGCTACACCCCGCCTACAGTGACCCTCTTCGACGGCTCCGTGCACACCGCGGGCTGCGGCAGCGCCACCACCGATGTGGGCCCTTTCTACTGCCCCGCGGATGCCACCGCCTACTTCGACACCGGGTTCTTCGCGACGATGCAGCGCCGGTTCGGTTCATCCGGAGGTCCGCTCGCACAGGAGTACGTGGTGGCGCACGAGTTCGGGCACCATATCCAGAACCTGCTGGGAGACTCCGGCCGCGGCTCCTACGATGATCCCGGCGCCGATTCGGCCGCGGTGCGCTCTGAACTGCAGGCCGACTGTTACGCCGGCGTGTGGGCCCACTTCGCCTCCACCACCCCCGCCCGCGGTGCCGACCGGCCGCTGCTGGAACCGCTGACCGCCTCCGACATCGCCGACGCCCTGTCCGCGGCGGAGTCGGTGGGCGACGACCACATCCAGCACGGTGCGGGCCGCGCGGTCGACAGTGATTCGTGGACCCACGGGTCGTCCGCGCAACGTCAGAAATGGTTCCTCACCGGGTACCGCTCCGGGCGTGTCGACGCCTGCGACACGTTCACGGCCCCCGACCTCGGGTGACCATGCCGGCCCCGCGGTCCCGCCCGATCGTGTCGTCCGTCTCCGCCCGATCGTGCCGTCCGTCCCGCCCAGGTGCCCGCGTGATCCTCGCGACCTCCCCGGCGGATTCGGCACGCCCGCCCCCGGCTAGTCGCTAGCGTGGGCGGGTGGATCACTGTTCCGACGTGAGGAGCGCCGATGGCCCGCACCGTTGCCGACCAGCTCGTCCAGTCACTCGTCGACGCGGGGGTGCGCCGCATCTACGGCATCGTCGGCGACAGCCTCAACCCGGTGGTGGACGCCGTGCGACGGACCGGCGGCTCCGCGCAGGGCGGCATCGACTGGGTGCACGTGCGCCATGAGGAGGCGGCCGCCTTCGCGGCGTCCGCCGAAGCGCAGACCACCGGCCGGCTCGCCGTGTGCGCCGGGTCCTGCGGCCCGGGCAACCTGCACCTGATCAACGGGCTCTACGACGCCCACCGTTCCGGCGCCCCCGTGCTGGCGATCGCCTCGCACATCCCCAGCACCGAGATCGGCCGCGGGTATTTCCAGGAGACGCACCCGGACCGGCTGTTCGTCGAGTGTTCGCTCTATTGCGAGCTCGTCTCCACGCCGGACCAGGCCCCGCACCTGTTCCGCTCCGCCATGCAGGCGGCCTCCGCCGACGGCGGGGTGGCCGTGGTGACTCTGCCGGGCGACATCGCCGAGGAGCCCGCCGTCACCCGTGGCTATCCCCTGTCCCTGCCCGGCCCGTCGACCCTGATGCCCGACGCGCAGGCGGTGCAGGATCTCGCCGATGCGGTCAACCGTTCCGGCAAGGTCGCCGTGTTCGCCGGTTACGGGGCCCGCGACGCGCACGACGAGGTGGTCGAGTTCGCCGGCAAAGTCGGGGCACCCGTGGGCCACTCGCTGCGCGGCAAGGACTTCATCCAATACGACAATCCCTTCGACGTCGGCATGACCGGCCTGCTCGGCTATGGCGCCGCCCACGCGGGCATCCACGACGCGGACCTGCTGATCCTGCTGGGCACCG
>CAYVJJ010000267.1:0-4079 GCA_964451655.1 uncultured Mycobacteriaceae bacterium
CGCTCCCGCCGGTTCAGACGACGAGCACCCTCCGGCCGCGCGTGTGCCCGGCCCGGCTGTCGGCATGGGCGAGAGCCGCGTCGGCCAGAGGATAGGCCCGGTCCACGGGGATGCGCAGGGCACCGCGCGCGAGCAGATCCACGGTCGCCTCGAGGGCGTCGTGGATGCTTCCAGCGGCACCGGAGAAGCGCGCCCCGTGCCGCGGGGCGTCGAAATCGGCGATGGAGACCACCCGCTGAGGATCGCCCGTGAGCTCCACAAGCTCGGCGATGACGCCGGAGCCCGCCAGGTCCAGGGCGGCGTCGACCGGCCCGAACGCCCGCACCCGTTCGACCCAGCCGGAACCGTAGGTGGTGGCGCGGGCGCCCAGGCTGCGCACGTAGTCCTGGTTGGCCGCGCCGGCCGTGCCCACCACGGCGATCCCCCGATCGCGGGCGACCTGGAGCACCGCCGAACCGACGCCCCCGGATGCACCGTTGACCACGATGGCCTGCCCCGCCCGCACGCCCACCTCGCCGAGGATGCGCAGAGCGGTCTCCATCACCGACGAGTACCCGGCCGCCTCCTCGAATGTCACGCCCCGCGGGATGCTCGCCCACGCGGACAGCACGGCGTGCTCGGCATACGTGTCAGCGCCTTCACCGAACACCGCGTCGCCGAGCGTGACGCCCTCCACCCCGGGCCCTATTTCATCGACCACGCCGGCGGCGTCCAGACCGACGCCCGACGGCAGCTCCAGCGGGTGCGCGCCGAGCGCTTGCCCCTCCCGGAGCCGCCAGTCGACGGCGTTCACAGCGGCCGCCCGCACCGCGATGCGCACCTGCCCCGGACCCGCGTGCGGCTCCGGGGCGTCGACGAACTGCAGAACCTCGGGGCCGCCGAACTCGGCGAACATCACCTTCTTCATGCCGACGACATTAACAACATCGAATTCATTACTGCAACTGTTAGTGTTATGAATTTGATAGTGTTGCTGCATGGTCGAGACCCCGGGGCGCCGCGAACGCAAGAAGGCCGCCACCCGCAGAAAGATCGCCGATGCGGCACGGCGGCTGTTCCTGGCGCAGGGCTACGACGCCGTGGGCGTGCGGGATGTGGCGGCGGAGGCCGACGTGGCCGTCACGACGCTTTTCCTGCACTTCGCCTCGAAGGAGGCCCTGGTGTTCGAGCGGGACGAGGAGTTCGAGCATCGTTTGATCCGGGCGGTGACGGGCCGGCAGCGGGACGAGCCGGTCCTCGAATCACTCCGACGGGAGATGACGGCGCTCGTGCAGCATTGCGCCTCGGAGACCGCGGCCCCGATCTGGCGGATGATCGACGCCTCGCCCGCGCTGCAGCAGTACGAGGCGGCCATGCGCCTTCGGCACGCGCAGTCCCTGGCGGGCGCCATCGCCGACGATCGCGCCCTCCCCCACGACTCGACGGCCTGTCGCACGATCGCCCGCTTCGTCGTCGACGCGCACTCCCTCGCCCGTACCGCGCCCGACCCGGCCGCCGCCGTGGAGGAGATCTTCACGATGATCGGAGCGGCATGGGACCGGAGCGGCACGGGACAGGACGGCCGCCCCGTGACCGCACCCCGTTAACTACACCAACCCTATTGACATTGTCGTATTCTGTGGTGGATGCTGACCCTATGCACCCGGCCCCACTGACACGCCGCCGCTGCGTCGATTTCATGCGATGCGCCGCGGCCTGTTGTCGCCGCTGACGCCGAGTGCCGCGTCCTGCCCTGTCACGTCCTGCCCTGCCGACGTCGCCGGCGTGAACGCGTCCGGCGTACGGATCTCAGCGGCGGCGCAATGCGCCGGGACTGCCCAGCGACTCCGCCACCGGTCCCGGTAGCTCGCCTCTGGCCAGATCGTCGAGCGTGACCGTCTCGAGAATCCTGCGCAACGCACTGCGCGTCGCGATCCACACGTCACGCAGCGGGGCCGTCGCACCGGGGTACTCCAGGTCCTCCGGGGCGGTGCCGGCGACGTCCGCCAGCGGCCCCTCCACCGCACGCAGCACGTCCGCGACCGACACCTGCGACGCAGGGCAGGCCAGCCGGTATCCGCCGTCCCGCCCGCGCCGGCTCTCCACCAGCCGCGCCACGCGCAGCTCGTTGAGGATGTTGAGCAGGAACCGGGTGGGCATCGCCTGTCTGGCAGCGATGTCCTCCGCGGTGAGCAGTCCGTCCGCGGTGGCCAACTCGACCATCGCACGCACCGCGTAGTCGGCCTTCGACGTGATCCGCATGCGGAGCATTGTTCCGCATCCGACCCGTATTCGATCGCCCCGCCGCACAGCTCGCGGCCGGCACCCCGATCGTCCGACATGCAACGGAGAACCCGCTCATGCCGAGCTTCCTTCTACTGGCCCTCGCCGGCCTGGCCGGTCAGCTCATCGACGGCGCCTTGGGTATGGCCTTCGGCCTGACCTCGACCACCGTTCTGCTCACCGTCGGGGTCGCGCCCGCGGTCGCTTCCGCCAGCACCCATCTTGCCGAGGTCGGCACCACATTCGCCTCCGGCGTCTCCCACTGGGCCTTCGGCAACATCGAGTGGTCGAAGATCGCCTGGCTGGCGGTTCCAGGGGCCGCCGCGGCGTTCGCCGGGGCCACGTTCCTCACGTCCCTGCCCGCGGACGCGGCCGAGCCCGTGGTCGCCGTGATCCTGTTCGGCCTGGGCCTCTACATCCTGGGCCGGTTCGTCTTCCTGCGTTCCGGTGCGGTCCGCGAGCGCAGCATCCCCCGTCGACTGCTGGTGCCGCTCGCCGCGGTGGCCGGTTTCATGGACGCCGTCGGCGGGGGCGGGTGGGGGCCGATCGGCTCGTCCACACTGCTCGCCTCCGGACGCATGGAGCCCCGGAAAGTGGTGGGCACCATGGCCGCCGCCGAATTCCTGGTGACGCTCGGCGCCAGCGCCGGATTCCTGGTGGGGCTCACTGCATCCGAGATCCCGATTCGGATCGTCGCCGCACTGCTCGTCGGCGGCGTGGTCGCGGCACCGCTGGCCGCGTGGGTTGCGCGACTGTTGCCGGCGCGGCTGATGGGCACGCTCGTGGGCGGCATCATCCTGCTGACCAACGCGCACACGTTCACCGACGCCGTCGGGCTCGAACAGGTTGCGGCGCCGCTGTATCTGGCGCTCGGCACGGTGTGGCTGGGCTCCATCGGCGCGGTGGTCCGCTCGCTCCGCCGTGAGCGGGCCGCCGTCATGCCAGCGGACACGACCGACGCGTCACCCGCACCACGGCCGGCCGATGCCGTCCGGGTGCGGTGACAGCTTCGTCAATCGACCGGGCTCGCAAGCCACTCACCGTTCAGCATCACCGTCCTACCCGCGAATTCGTGGAATCCGTTCCACACCTGCATGCGCCGCGGATGCAGCCGGACGAAAACGTAGCCCGGCATCCGTCTCGGATCGTGCGACACGGCGGCGAAGCGGTCGGCGACGTCACTCGCCAGCTCCTCGGCCGGCACGAGCCCGCCGAATTCGGTGTCCGCCATCACAACATCCGCCGTGGTGCCGATCGCCACTCGTGCGCGCGGGGTTTCCAGGAGATTCCGCACCGTGACACTCCGCTCCCCCGTCGCGGTGACGATCGCGCTCCCGTCCGCAACGAACGCCACGGGAATCAAGTGCGGCCCGGCCTCCCCCGCTGTCGACAGCCACATGTGGAAATCCTGGTGGAGACACGATCGGGCGTCAGCCACCCGCTCACCGTGGGTACGAGGTTTCTGCATTGCGGGCTCCCTCTCCGGCTCCGCGGCCAGACGTCACCGATTGGACACACGGTGATGGGCAGGCCGCACGGCCTATCGCCGCCACCGAGCATGGCAGACGCAACCGGCTCCCACCCGTACCTTCACGAACCCCGCACCGCCCAGTGCGGACCGCCGATGCACCGTGAGGCCGGGCCCGTGGAGTCGCCCGGCCTTCGCCGCTATCCGTCCGCCTCCACGGCCAGCCACAGCTCAGCCGCCGCGCGGCCTTCCCCGCGGAAATCCGTCTGCAGGATCTCCGGCCCGGGCCGCGTCCGCCACGGGTTCGACGGGAACCATTCCCCGTAGGCGTCGCGCCACATGTTCTGCA
>CAYVJJ010000268.1:0-4047 GCA_964451655.1 uncultured Mycobacteriaceae bacterium
GCGGCACCGGCGGCACCGGCGGCCGGAATACTGTGGTGCGCCCCGTCCTGCCGGGCCGGAGCGTTTCCGGGAGCCCGGGCGCCCTAGCGCCCGAACCGGCGCTCTGCATGCCCGCCGAAAGGGTCGCACAGCGCCATGGCACGCTCGCCGGGGCGGGCTGCACGTGCATTCCGCGCGCGAAAGCGATATAGGTGGGGGTGAGGCCGAAGTCGGCGACACCGTGCGAGCGGTGATCTCAAGTTCGGTCAGGCTCGATGCCGGTGTCGCCGCCTCCCGCGGGGCACCCTGCTCGGCTCGAGCGGGTCAGCCGTGCGCGTCACAACTGCACTGATCGCCGCGTTGTCCCTCGTGTCTGTCACGGGGATAACGCGGGTTGCGCACGCACATGACATCTGTGCACGCACATGACGCCGCCGCCGTACTGGTGCAATCCGCGGGAGAAGCACTGGAGAGCGGAGGTTCTGTCGGATCATGCGTACCGATTCCCATCAGTATCCGGACCGTACGGGTGCGAACGCCACCGGATCGCGCGCCCGTGACGCCTACACCGAGCGTTCCGTGAAGACGGCCGAGCGGCGCGGGTCCACGCGGCGTGGCGGCGAGTCCGCGATGATGATGCGGCACTCGTCCCGCACGCGTACTGCGGACGTGTACCCCACCCGTTCGTCGGCGGTCACCGAGCCGGGCGGTCGCGTGCGCTGGATCGACCGGCCGCACCCCGTCGTCTGGTCCGACCCGCACCTGTCTGAGGGGCCGCTCGACGCGGACACGCTGCTCCGGCATGACGACAAGGGCTACACGATCGTGCCCGGGCTGCTCTCGCCGGCCGAGGTCCAGGACTACTGGGCCGAGCTGGAGCGGTTGACCAACGATCCGTCGCTGGCCGATGACGAGCGCGTGATCCGGGAGAAGGAATCCGGCGCGATCCGCTCGATCTTCGAGGTGCACCGCATTTCCGAGCCGGTGGCGGCGCTGGCGCGCGATGAGCGGGTGCTCGACGCGGCCCGCCAGATCCTCGGGTCCGAGGTCTACATTCACCAGAGCCGGATCAATTACATGCCGGGCTTCAAGGGCAAGGGCTTCTACTGGCACTCGGACTTCGAGACCTGGCATGCCGAGGACGGATTGCCGGCGCCGCGCGCGGTGAGCCTGTCGATCGCGCTGACCGACAACTACCCGTTCAACGGCGGGCTCATGGTGATGCCCGGGTCGCACCGGCACTTCGTCCCCGGTCAGGGTGTGACCCCCGAGGACAACCACCGCAAGTCGCTGGTGATGCAGGACGTGGGCGTTCCGAGCCATGACGACATCACCGAGCTTGCTGCCGAGTACGGGATCGACCAGTTCACGGGCGCGGCCGGGGCGGGCCTGTGGTTCGACTCGAACATCATGCACGGTTCAGGCAACAACATCACGCCGTATCCGCGCTCGAACATCTTCCTGGTGTTCAACAGCGTGGACAACGCCCCGGTCTCACCGTTCGAGGCCGAGCGTCCGCGCCCGGTCCACATCGCCGCGCAGGACCCGACGCCGCTGCGCAGGCGCTGACGCCCGGGTACCGGAACGGAGTCCCGGCGCCGATTCGACGGGCCGGGCCGGTGCGCGCAGTCCCGCGTGCCGGTCCGGCAGTCGGTCTACGGTGGGATCACCTCACCGAACGACGACAAGGCGGTCGAAATGGCGGATGCGACAGTGGCGGGCCGGCGCGGGCGTCGGGGCCCGGTGGGGGTGCTTGTCGCGACCGACGGTTCGACGGCGTCGCTGGGTGCGGCGCGGTGGGCTGCGCTGCATGCGCGTATGCACGGCAGTCCGATCACCGTGGGATGTGCAGTGCACCTTCCCGTTCCCGCGGGCGAAGCGGGCGCCACGCACATTGACTTCGTCGAGGCGCTGCGGAAACGCTGCGACCGGGCGGTCGACCGTGCCGAGTCGGCGGTGCGGGAGGTGGTGGGCGCGGAGTATCCCGTCACCACCCGCGTGTGGGAGGGGCCGCCCATCCCCGCGATTCTCGATGCGGCATCCGAAGCGGACCTGGTGGTGCTCGGCGATCGCGGGCTGGGGGAGTCGCCGGAGAGCACGGCGGGCTCGGTCACCTCCGCGCTGATCGGCTACGGCACCCGGCCGGTGGTGGTGGTCCGCGGGTGGACCGGCCGCGAGGATGCTCTCGGTACGGGCCAGGTGGTCGTCGGCGTGGACGGCTCACCGCACTGCACCGCCGCCCTCGAGTTCGCGCTGACCGAGGCGCAGGTGCGCGGCGCGGAGCTACGGGTCGTGCACGCGTGGAGCGATGTCCCTCTCGTCGGCATCGGCGGGCCGCACTTGCAGTGGGAATCGATCCAGCAGCGCGAGGATGCGGTCCTGGCGGAGACGCTGGCCGGGTGGCAGTCGCAGTTCCCCGATGTGACGATCCGCCGCGAGGTCGTCCATGACCGGCCCGTCCGCCATCTGCTGACCCATGCCGATGACGCGCAGCTGCTGGTGGTGGGGCACCGCGGCCGCGGCGGCTTCCGCGGAATGATGGTCGGCTCCACATCCCGTGCGTTGCTGCATGCGGCGCCGTGCCCGCTGGCGGTCGTCCGCGACCCGGCCGAACACTGATCCGGGCCCTGATGCGGCCGCGCGGCACCCCCGTGCGGTCCGGCGGAACGCATCACCGGTGCACGAGGTTCTCGGTGCGGCCGGAGACCACCGCCGCCATGTTGTAGGTGGCGGTGCGCAGGCCGCCGCCGGGCCCGGGACGTGTGTACTCGCCGTGGCCCTGGGCGCCGTCCAGATGCCGGCCGCGGTCGGTGACGGCTTCGTCTGCGGATAATTGCACGAAATCGGCGCCGGACGGGTCCGGGCCGAACGGGCCGCCGAGCGACGGGACGACCATGTGCAAGGCGTCCGCGCCCCCGATGTCGGCGACGACGTCGCCTTCCGCCTCTATGACATAGGCATGGTGCGGGTCGAGGCCGAGTTCTTCCGCGCTGCGGGCGAGCAGGCCCGGCGAACCGTAGAAGACCGCGTCGTCGACCGCGCCGTTCACCGCCGGATCCTGCAGGGCCAGGCTGGTGGTCAGCGAACCGTATGAATGACCGAGAGCCGTGATGTGCGCCCCGGTCCGGTCGGAGGCGGCCTGGAGCCCGTCGAGGAACGCGGCGAGACGCCGCGCCCCGTCGCGCGCAGTGAGCGGAGTCGCCGTGTCCCACAGGTCCTTGGCGGCCGCCGCGGGTTCGCCGACGGTCTCCGCGACAGCATCGGCCACCGACCCCGGTACCTGCGGGGTGTCGTAGCCGATCCAGGCGATGGTCGATACCTGGTCGGCGGCGCTGCCCGCGGCGGCACCGTGTTCCGGCCCCCGGACCGCGGAGGCGGCGGCGATCTGGGCGGCGGAGGCGGTGCGCAGCGCAGCGGCCTCCTCGACCATCGGCTTCAGCCCGCTCTCCAGAGTGGTGTTGTCCCCCGGAGTCGTGACCGCGATGTGCGCCGCCGTGCCCGGATCCCCGAGGGCGATCGCCGCCCGGCCGCGGTTGCCGCTGCGCAGGTCCAGCGACATCAGACGGGCCGCGGGTCGCGCGGAGGTCACCGTGCGGATCGCGGCGACATCGCGGAGCTTGGCGCGCGCCTCCTTCAATCGCTCGTCGGCGTCCGTGCCGACACCGTCGAGATGCCGCCACGGCGACGCCGCGTACTCGGCGCGGCGGGCCTCGACCAGGCCGGTGAGGCGTCGCTCCTCGAAGTCCAGCAGGTGCATGTTCGCACGGTGCCGGATGGCGGCGGGAATACCGTCGGCGGCGCCCACTGCGGCAGGCCGTACAGCGATGAGTTCAGCCTGCTGGCGCGGCGACAACCACTCCCACGCGGCGCGGTTCTGCGCCGGTGCGCCGTCGAACAGCCCGGACGGGGTGGAGGACGACGCGCCGATCGTGGCCGTGAGATCTGCGAGGCCGGCGAGACCGTCGTCACCGAACCGCGGGGGCGGGTGCGGCTCCACCGCCATGACCGCGTCGATCTGTGCGGCGGCGTCGGCGTCGGCCGTGGCGAACGCCTCCAGTGCCGCACGCA
>CAYVJJ010000269.1:0-4046 GCA_964451655.1 uncultured Mycobacteriaceae bacterium
CGGGTCGGTGTAGTTCCAGCGCCCGCCGTTGACCGACTCGACGTCCACCGTCTTGGTGCCCCACAGCCGCACCGTGACCGAGTTCGCGTCACCATGCGCCTCGATGAGCACGCCCGTGGATGTCGGGTTGGTGAACTTCAGATCGATCGCACCCTCGTAGACGGTGGCCTCGCGGCCGGCCGGATAGCGGGAGATGTAGTAACTGTGCTCCTGGTGCCCCGCATCCTGCATGCCCGCGAAGTACGACGCGTTGAACAGCGTGGTGGCGAACTGGCTGATGCCGCCGCCCACCGCCTGGTCCGCGTGCCCGTTGAGGATGATGCCGGACTCGACGTAGCCCTGCGCCGTGCCGCGGTGACCGGTGTAGCCGTTGAGCGAGAACGTCTCGCCGGGGAGCACCAGCGCGCCGTTGACCTCCTGGGCCACCCGCCGGATGTTGACGCCCGACGCGTGGGTGAAGCCGCTGGTGGTGAACTCGCCGATCACCTCGGTGACGCCGAGCCCCTCGGCCTCCTCCGTGGTGAGCTCGGGCGGGTCGTCCACGTAGACCGCGGGCAGCGTGCGTGAGTCGCGGAACAGCGCCTGCCAATCGTCCAGGGTCGTCGCCCAGTCGATGGCGCGGCCGGTGTGCCCGGGCACCACCTCCGGCCCGGAGGAGCCCAGGCGGACCGTCGCCTCCTGGGCCGGGGTCACCGTGCCCGCGAGCTGCTCGCCGAACACCCGCTCGGCCGCCTCCGCGTCGAACCGCGGCACCAGGTTGTGCTCCTCGTCGAGTTCGATGCGGACGATCTCCCCGACGCGCTCGGGCGGCAGCACCGCCTCCGCGCCCTCACCGGTGACCGTGACGGGCCCGGCCACGACGGCCCCCGCGAACCCGTCGAGCATCGCCTGCACGTCCTCCGGGGTGGTCTTCGTCTCCTCGACCGCCACGGGCAGGGTCACCGGCTCACCGTCGGCCCAGCGCTCCACCAGAGTCTCCGCGGCCGCCCCGGCGTCCAGCCGCTGCCCCGTCTGCGGCCAGGTCGGCACCGCCTCGCCGTTCTCGAAGGCCACGCCACCTTCGACCACCGGGCGGTCGACTCCGGCTGCGAGATCTGAGACGGCGGCGTCGAGCTTGGCGTGGTCCACCTTCCCCACCACGGGCACGTCGCGGGAGGTGAACAGGGACTTCAGCCGGGTCCAGGGGTTGAGGGATCCGTTGCCGGCCGCGTCCACGCTGGCTTCCGCGTCGATGCCCAGGCCCGCGTCCACGGGCACCAGTTCGATCGTCTGGTCTCCGGCCAGCACGGTGATGGGGCGCGTGAGGCCGGTCTCGGCGCGGGCGCGGATGCGCTGCTCCGCCTCCTCGGGCTCCAGCCCGCCGACCTCCACGCCCGCGATGCGCGCGCCCCGCGGCACCTCGCCGGAGTTCACGGCCACGTCGATGCCGTAGGCGGCCGCGGCCAGGACGACGATGCCGCCGAGCACGCCGAGGAGGATCCGCCGGCCGCGTCGGCGCCCGCCTCCGTCTCCGCCGCCACCGGGGCCGCCGTCGCCGATACCGCCGGGTCCGTCGCCGACCGGGCCGGGGCCCGGAACCGTCTCGCCGGTCATCGCGCTCCTTCGGGTTGTCGATCACGCGCCCGCCCGGGGCTGCACCGCCCCACCCTGCACGGTCCTGGGCCGGGGCCTCTATGGGCGCATCCGGCGGGGCAGTGTGCACTACGGGGTGCACTACGGGCACTTCACACAGAGTATCGGCGTCGCCGGGACGGGCGCGCGGAACCTCCGGCCGGCGCCGCACCGGGGCGGCGGGCGCGCCCCGCGCATAGGCCGGCCGCGTGAATCCGCCGGTCGGGGTTGACGGATTCACGCGGCCGTCCTGTGTGTCGTTCCCGGGCGCCGCGACGTTACCGCCGCAGCGGACCGCCGGACAGAGGGCCGGGGTGTCGGCGCCGCGACCCGTCGTGAAACCGGACAACCGCCCCCTGAAAGCGCACAAGCCCACTATCATCGCCTGCATGGGGAGAGAGCCGGGCATCCGTGCGGACGTCCTCGAGGCCCTCCTCGGCGAAATCGCGCAGAGCATCCAGTCCACGGCGCCGGGGGGATCCCCGCGCCGGTCCACCTTCCTCATCACCGGCGCCGGGGGCTCCGGAAAGACCGCTCTGCTGAATGCGCTGGCAGAACGCGCGGATCCGGAGGGGCTGGATCTACGCACCGCGTCCGGTGAACCCACCACCACCGGGCGCCCCGGGGCCGTGCTCCGTCACCTTCTCCCGGAGCTCGATGCACCGGCCCGCAGCACCTCCGGACATGCCGTCGATGCGCTGCCGCCGCCTGATGAGACAGCGCCCGGGCCCATCCGTCACGCGCTCGCCACCGCCGGTGAACTCGCCGCGGAGCGCCCCCTTGTACTCCTTCTGGATGACGCTCACTTGGCGGACAGTCTCTCACTGTCGATCCTCGCCCGCCTCTCCGGCGCAGGCGCCCGGACGCAGCCCACCATGATCATCGCCCGCCGCGGCATCCCCACGCGCGGTGCCCTGAGCATGCTCGCCGGCGCGCCCCATGTACGCGAGTTCGAGCTCCGGCCGCTCACGGACGCCGACACGCTGCGGCTCGCCCGCGCCCGGCTCGGCGCCCCGCCGGGGCCCGCCCTGGCAGCGGCCCTCATCCAGACCGGAGGAAACCCGGCCCACATCAACAGGGTGCTCGACTGGGTGCAATTCCGCGACCGGCTGCGGCCCACGCCGGACGGGGACGCCGTCGACGCCGATCTGAGCCGCGACGAGATGGTCGAGGTGCTCTCCCTCAGCGTCGACGCGCAGCTGCGGCTGCTCGATCCCGACGCCCTGCAGACCGTCCGGCTGGTGGCGGTGTGGGAGCGGCCGGTGACCGCCGCGGAGATCGGCATGGCCCGCCGCCAGCACCCCAGCGAATTCGTCGGGGGCATCGACGCGGCGGTCGGCGCCGGAATCCTGGTGTGGGAGGGGGAGCACATCCGGTTCGCCTCGCGGATCGCCGCGGACGCGGTCCGTGCCGGGCTGGATCCGCCCATCCGGCAGCTGCTGCGCACCGCCGTCGGCGCCGCCACGGGCCGCACCGACGCCGACGACGACGCCACATCGCCGATCTTGCGCATCCAGTCGAGCCTGCAGATCGGCGCGCAGCTGCCCCCGCCGCCGCGCCCCGCCGCCGGCACTGTCACGGCGCCGACCGACCTGTCCACCGTCCTCGCCCGGGCCACCATGCTCTCCGACGCCGGTCGCCTCGCCGAGGCCTACGAGCTGGCCTCGCACGCCCTGCCCGCGCAGACGGACCCGACGGACAAGGTCACGCTCCTGTTCACCATGCTCTCGTTCGCCACGCTCAGCGGCCGCGTGGGCCTCGCTCACGACGCCATCGGGGCCATGCGCGCGCTCCCGTTGCCGCCCGAGTCCACGGCGTGGATAAGCGAGATCGAGGTGTGGCTCGGCGCGATGACCGGCGACCCTCCACGGGGTGAGACGCTGGCCGCGCTCGCCGCGATCGACGACGCCCCGCCCGGTCTCACCGGCCACCGCACGGCCCGCGCCGTCGGTATGACGGTGTCCGGCGACTGCGTGGGGGCGCTGGCACTTCTCGATTCGGTCATCGACTCCAATGCCTCCCACAACGGCTGGATGGGTGCGGAGAGCCCCGAGGCGGCGGCGTGGCCGCTGTGGGTGACGCGGTTCGCCTACGGCCCCTCCTCGGCACTGACCCGCGCCCCTGTGGACGGCGCCCGCGACAATCGCCTGGTCAACCGGTGGCTGGGGCCGTTCCGGCAGGGCGTCATCGCGGAATCGCACCTGTCGTGCGGCGAGCTCGACATCGCCGCGATGCTGCTCGACGACGCGCTCGCCGAGGCCCGCCGCATCGAGTCCGGATGGATGTCGACGGCCGTGGCCGACCGCGCGCTGATCGATGTGCACCGCGGGGCGGCGCCCGCCGCGCTGAAGCTGATCGGACGCTGGCGCGAAGGCGGCTACCCCGACCGGTTCGGGCTGCGCGACGTCGACCTCGCCGCCGCCGAGGCGCACCTG
>CAYVJJ010000270.1:0-4038 GCA_964451655.1 uncultured Mycobacteriaceae bacterium
TGAAGGCGCACAAGCGTGCCGGGCTGGCGGTGCATGGGCGCGCCGGTGAGCAGTGCCCCGTGTGCGGGGACGTGATCCGGCAGGTGGTCTTCGAGGAGCATTCGCTCCAGTACTGTCCTGCCTGCCAGACCGGCGGCCGGATCCTCGCCGACCGCCGGCTCTCGCGGTTGCTCAAGTAGCCCGGTTGCGCAAACAACCTCAAACAGCCTCAAACATCCACTGTCGCGGTGCCGCGCCGTCACCAGGCCAGGCGGCACCACGCCCTTCCGCGGCGCCCCTCAGCGTCCGCGGCCCGCCCGGTAGAAGCGGATCAGCGAGGTGGTGGAGGAGTCACCGAGATCCTCGGGGGCATCGCGGCCGGTGAGCGCGGGCAGCAGCTCGATGGCCTGCTGTTTGCCCAGCTCCACGCCCCACTGGTCGAACGAGTCGATACCCCAGATCACACCCTGGACGAAGACGGTGTGCTCGTAGAACGCGATCAGCTGCCCCAGGACGGACGGCGTCAGGCGCGGCGCCAGGACGGTGGTGGACGGCCTGTTGCCGGGCATCACCTTGTGGGGGACCAGCGCCTCGTCGGTCCCCTCCGCCCGGATCTCGTCGGCTGTCCTGCCGAACGCCAGCACCTTCGACTGCGCGAACAGGTTGGACATGAGCAGGTCGTGCATCATGTCGGCGCCGTCCGCGGTGGGCAGGTCGTCGTTGGGTTCGATGAATCCGATGAAGTCCGTGGGGATCAGCCGTGTCCCTTGGTGCAGCAACTGGTAGAAGGCGTGCTGCCCGTTGGTGCCCGGCTCGCCCCAGTAGATCTCGCCGGTCGAGCAACCCACGGGGGTGCCGTCGGCGCGCACCGACTTGCCGTTGGACTCCATCGTGAGCTGCTGCAGGTAGGCGGGGAAACGCTTGAGGTCGTTCGAGTACGGCAGGACCGCTTTGGACTCGCTGCCGAAGAAGTTGGAGTACCAGACCCCCAGCAGGCCGGCGATCACCGGCGCATTGGCCTCGAGCGGCGCCGTGGCGAAGTGCTCGTCGACGGCGTGGAACCCGGCGAGGAACTCGCGGAAGCCCTCGGGGCCGATGGCGAGCATCAGCGACAGGCCCACCGCCGAGTCGACCGAGTACCGGCCGCCCACCCAGTCCCAGAACCCGAACATGTCGGCGGTGTCGATACCGAACGCCCGGACGCGGTCCGCGTGGGTGGACACCGCGACGAAGTGCTTGGACACGGCCTCGACCGCGGTGTCGGTGAGCGATCCGTCCGGCCCCGGCTCGATCCCCAGGCCGCGCAGCAGCCAGCGGCGGGCCGCAGTGGCGTTGGTGAGGGTCTCGACGGTGGAGAACGTCTTGGACACCACGACGAACAGGGTGGTCTCAGGGTCGAGTCCCTCGAGCCGGGCGACGGCGTCGGCCGGGTCCGCATTGGAGATGAAGTGGACGGTGACGGTGTCCGCGTGGCTGCGCAGGGCCCGGTAGGTCATCACCGGCCCCAGGTCCGAGCCGCCGATGCCGATGTTCACCACCGTCTCGATGCGGCGCCCGGTGTGGCCGCGCCGCTCACCGGACCGGACCTGCCGCGCGAAGTGCTCCATCGACCGGAGCACGGCGTGCACCTCCGGGACCACGTCGACTCCGTCCACCACCAGGGACGCGTCCTCCGGCAGCCGCAGCGCGGTGTGCAGCACGGAGCGGTTCTCGCTGGTGTTGATGCGGTCACCACGCAGCATCGCATCGCGATGGCGCGCCACGCCCCGCTCCTCGGCGAGCGCGACGAGCAGCCGGAGGGCCTCCTGGTCCACGCGGTGCTTGCTGAAGTCGACGTGCAGGTCGGCGGCATCGACGGTCATGCGCTCGGCGCGTTCCGGATCCTGGGCGAAGAACTCGCGCAGGTGCGTGTCGCGGATGCGGCCGTGGTGCAGACCCAGTGCCGCCCACGCGGGCGATTCGCCGGTGGCGCTGTGCTGTTGTCCGGTGCTCATGGGCGGCGGCCACTCCTCGCTCGGGTTCGGGCTGGGTCCCGTTCCACACTAGCCGCGCCCGGAGGCCCCGCGGGGCGGCGTCCCGGCCTTGCGAAGGCCGGGACGCCGCCGTGGGCATGCGTCAGTTGCCGCCCTGGCCCGGCTGCGCGGGCGCCTGCTCCTGGGGCGCCTGTTCCTGGGGCTGCTGCGGCTGCGCGGGCGCCTGCTGCTGCGCGCCCTGCCCGGAGGAGGGCTGCTGCTGCGGTGCGAGCGACGGGCAGACCTTCCACGCGTCGCCCTCCTTCTTGTATCCCAAGGTCAGCGTCTGCGTGTCGGGTTCGCCGCTCTGCGTCTTCGCGGACGCGGTCACCGAGGCGGTGGCGGTGGAGCCGTCCACCTCGACACCGTCGACCTTGTCCACGTTGATCGGGTTCTGGCTGCCCTGGCCGTCCTCGAGGCCGTTGAGCTGTTGCGCGTCGTCCTTGCAGATCGAACCGCGCAGGTCGTCGACCTTCTGCGAGTTGAAGGCGTTGACGTAGGAGCGGGTCGCGGCCTCGATGTCGTCGGAATCCGACGAGCCGAACGGGGCCGTGCCGGTGGCGTACAGGACCGCGAAGACCACCGCCACGATCACGGCCACACCTGCGACCCCGCCGCCGACGAAGATGCCGGTGCGCTTGCCGGACTTCGGGCCATCACCGCTGGAATCCTGCGCTCCGGGACCGCTCTCGCCGGGGGCGTTCTGCGACGGGTCGCTGCTGCCGTACTCCGGCGGAGGTGCGCCCTGCGGATCATCGCCGTGCTGCGGATCATCGCCGTGCTGCGGATTGCGGGGGTCTTCGGGGGTGGTCATGCGTCTTCTCCTGAAGTCGGTGTCTGGTCGTGAGGCCGGACCCTGTCCGGCGCGCAGGTCAGCGCGGGGCCTGCGCGGTGCCGGCGGACTGGCACACCTTCCATGTGCCGCCCTCCCGCTTGTAGGCCAGCGAGAAATCCTGTGTCTTCTTGTTCTCGCCCGCGCCGACGGAGGCTGTCATCGTGGCGGTCGCGGTATCGCCGGTGATGGACACGTCCCGGACCGAGTCGATCCGCACGGGTTCGGACACCGGCGGCTTGTCCGTGTCGTTCGCGAACTTGGCCTGGTCGCCCGCGCAGACCGACGCCCGCATCCGGTCGACCTTCTGCGAGTTCATCGCGTCTACCCATGTCTGCGTGGCCGCAGCGACAGGGCCGCTGCCCGACGACGGTGCCGTGTCGGTGAACGGGGCCGAGCCGGTCTCGTAGAGCGCCCCGAACACCACGCCGAGCACGATGCCGAGCCCGGCGAGGCCGCCGCCCAGTGTGAGGGCGAGGCGGTGCCGTCCGCGGCGCTGCGCGGGGTGTCCGGCATCAGCGGCGTCCGGACCCACGGCCGGATCGCCGTGCTGCGGGTCGGGACCGTCCGCTGCGCGGGACGGCTCTGTCATGCGACCTCCTTGTCGACTGCGGCCGGGGCGGCCTCGTGCCGCGCCCGGCGACAGGACTCTACCCGCACTGCGGCGGTGGGCGGAGAAACCGCAGACGAGGCGGGGATTCCCGCGCTCACGGAACCTGGCAGAGCTTCCAGCCGTCGAGGTTGCGGTACTCGACGGTGTCGGTGTGGTCCTCCTTGCCGTCCTGGGCGACGGTGACCGAGGCGGTGGCGGAGTCCCCGTCCACCCGGATGTCGGTGACGGCGCTGGGGGTGAGCGGCGTGTCCAGGGGCTTGCGGTCCTCGATGTGTCCGAACACCTCGGCCATGTCGGGGCAGATCGTCGCGGTGAAGGCGGCGGCATCGCCACTGCTGAGCGCATCGAAGTACGCATGGGTGACGTCGGTGATGGCGGTGGTCTCCTCCGGGTCGGCGGCCTCGGGACCGTCGTCGCCGAACGGCGGCGCGCCGGTGGCGGCGAGGATCGCGAACACGATCCCGACGACCACGGCCACGCCGACGACCCCCGTCAGCGGCCGCACCCAGGCGGGCCTGACGGGCCCGCCGCCGTCGGCGTCCGTGCTGGGTCGTGGCATCGGGGTCCTCCATTCCGGGGGCAGTGCAGTCGGGCAAGCGCTG
>CAYVJJ010000271.1:0-4037 GCA_964451655.1 uncultured Mycobacteriaceae bacterium
CGCGTGTCGGCGTCGGCACGGACGCTGACGGCGGGGAGGGGCCGGTGACCGCGGCTGCGCGACGCGGCGGGACGCCCAGGCCCGGCGGCACGAAGCCCAAGCCGGGCGCCCGGCCGTCCACGAAGCGGCGGAAGCGGGGCTGAACATGCGCTCGCGGCGGTCCCTCACGGTGCTCGCGGCGCTCGGCGCGGGCACGATCCTCAGCGGCCTGGTGGTGTCGTGCTCGTCCGACGGCACCCCGGTATCCGGTCTCGGCTACGTCGTGGACGGGGCGGTCCCCACCTACAACGTCGACTCCGATGCAGGCGCCGCGTCGGCGGCGCGCCAGGCGTTCGTCCGCGTGCAGACGGGATTCAGTTATCCGGGCCCGCACGGGGAGACGGTCTACGACCGCGACTTCGGCACGGTCACGCCGGTGGCCGGGGACCCGAGCAGCATCCAGTACCGGATCAACCCGGCCGCGGTGTACTCGGACGGGGCTCCGGTCGTGTGCGACGACATGGTCCTGGCATGGGCGGCGCAGAGCGGCGAGTTCCGCGTCCCGGGCGCGGACGGCGGGGAGGTGCCGCTGTTCGATGCCCCGGTGGATCCCGTGATGGCGCAGATCGAATCCATCGACTGCGATCCGGGCAGCAAGGAGGCGATCGTCCACTACCGCGGTGACAGCGCCGTGTCCGGGTGGCGTTCGGCGTTCGGCGCCACCAGCATGCTGCCCTCGCACGTGGTGGCGCAGGGCGCCGCCGGGCTCGACCCCGGCGGACCGGGGAAAGGCAGGCAGGACGGGGACCGGGACGACCCGGCATCGGACACGCGGTCGCCTGCTCCGGCGCCGGCGGGGGTGGATATCGTCGCCGCCGTCGGGGACAGGGACATCGACGCGCTCAAGTCCGTCGCGCACTACTGGAACACCGCCTTCGAGTTGACGCCGGGCGCGGTCGATACGGACGTGTTCGTGTCCTCCGGCCCCTACCGCCTGGACAAGGTGCGCGAGGACGGCAGCCTCGAACTGGTGGTCAACGACGCATGGTGGGGCGACCGGGCGCGCACCGACCGGATCATCGTGCATCCGCGGACAGCCTCGGTGAACACGCTCGCCGACGACGGCGAGGTGGACGCGGTGTCCGTCGGGGCGGGATCCGTCGAGGGGCTCGCCCTGCCGGACGGCTTCCGTACCGCGGTGACGGCCACCGACGATGTGGAGCAGTTGGTGTTCGGGGACACGGGCCCGCTGGCGTCGACGGCCGCGCGCACAGCGGTGGCCGCCTGCGTGCCACGCGGACAGATCGCGGCGGCCGCCCCCGGGTCCCCGGAACAGGACGCGGAGCAGGCGCCGGTGCAGGATTCGCGCAGCGTGCTCCCGGGGGCGACGGGATACGGGTTCGTCTCCGGTACTGCCGCCGGCCGCTACATCGAGCCGGACACGGAGGCCGCGAAGGCCGCGCTGGCCGAGGCGGGCGTGGACGGGCTGACGGTGCGCGTCGGCTACCGGGCCCCGGACGCGCGCCGTGCGGGCATCGTGTCGGCGATGGCGAAGGCCTGCGCCCCGGCCGGCATCCAGATCCACGATTCCGGCGCGGCGGACTTCACGCCGCAGGCGCTGCACGACGGCACCGTGGACGCGGTCCTCGGCGGCACCGGTGGAACGCAGAGCGGGCCGCCGCGCGGACCCGACACCCCGGTCGCCCGCCTGACGGCGCTCACCAGCGGGGACGCCGGCAACATCGGCGGTTACTCCAACCCCAGGATCGACGAGATCGTCGACAAGCTGCGCGTGACGCCGCAGGGCGGCGACGCGCTGAACATGCTGCGCGAGGCGGAACAGATCCTGTGGGACGACCTGCCCACCCTGCCGCTGTACCGGACGCCGCGGCAGGCGTCGTTCGCCCCCGGGATGCACGGCGGGGCCCCGACGTCGTCGTGGGCGGGGGCCGGGTGGAACATGGACCGGTGGATGGTACTGAAGTGATCACCGGGGAGCCGCTCGACGCGGGCGCCGAAACGGCCGCCGCCAGAGCCGGGATCGAGCGGCTCGCGCGGCACGTCCCGGACTTCCCCGAGCCGGGGGTCCGGTTCACCGATCTGACCCCGGTGTTCGCCGACGGCCCGGCGCTGCGGGCGATCATGCGGGCGATGGCGGCACCGGTGCAGGGCCGGGTGGACCTCGTGGCCGGGATCGACGCGCGCGGATTCCTGCTGGGCTCCGGAGTCGCTCTGGAACTGGGCACCGGGGTGCTGGCGGTGCGCAAGCGCGGCAAGCTCCCGCCGCCCGTGCACACGCAGGACTACTCGCTCGAATACGGCACCGCGACGCTGGAAGTGCCCGCCGAGGCGATCGATCTGCGCGGTCGCCGTGTGCTGGTGGTGGACGACGTCCTGGCCACCGGGGGCACCCTGCGCGCCACCGTCGACCTGCTCGAGCGCTGCGGCGCCACCGTGGAGTCCGTGGCCGTGGTCTTCGAGGTTCCGGGCCTGGGCGGACGCGAGCGTCTCGAAGGGGTGGCACTGCACTGCCTCACCGCGTCCTGAGGGTTAGAGTCGTGGCACGAAGGCGATCCGGCGTGCAGGAGGTGGCCTGGTGAGCAAAGACCTCGCAAGCGGGACGGCTGCAGGCGCCGCCGCTTCGGGTAATGCCGCCCCTGGAGACACCGCCCGCGGCGATGCTGCACCCGACGGGGCCGCACCGGCGGATTCCCGGGACGGCACGGCCGCCGGGCAGGAGGCCGGCAACTCTCCCGGCACGAGTGCGCAGGGGCGTCCGGAGCGGTCGGCGTCCGGGGCCCAGTCCGCCTCGCGCCGCGTCCGGGCGCGCCTGGCCCGGCGCATCACCGGGCAGCGGCACACGCCCGTGCAACCGGTGCTCGAGCCGCTGGTGGCGCTGCACCGCGAGGTCTACCCGAAGGCGGACCTGTCCCAGCTCCAGCGCGCCTACGACGTCGCGGCCGAGCGGCACGCCACCCAGATGCGCAAGTCCGGCGACCCCTACATCACCCACCCGCTGGCGGTGGCGACGATCCTCGCCGAGCTCGGCATGGACACCACCACGCTGACGGCGGCGCTGCTGCACGACACGGTCGAGGACACCGGCTACACGCTCGACCAGCTCACCGGGGAATTCGGCGCGGAGGTGGCGCACCTGGTCGACGGGGTCACCAAGCTGGACAAGGTGGACTTCGGCGCCGCGGCCGAGGCGGAGACCATCCGCAAGATGATCATCGCGATGGCCCGCGACCCGCGCGTGCTGGTGATCAAGGTGGCCGACCGCCTGCACAACATGCGCACCATGCGGTTCCTGCCGCCGGAGAAGCAGGCCCGCAAGTCCAAGGAGACCCTCGAGGTGATCGCGCCGCTCGCGCACCGCCTGGGTATGGCCACGGTCAAGTGGGAGCTCGAGGACCTCGCCTTCGCGATCCTGCACCCCAAGAAGTACGACGAGATCGTGCGCCTGGTGGCGGACCGCGCGCCGTCCCGCGACACCTACCTGGCCACGGTGCGCTCGATGGTGAGCAGCAACCTGGAGGCCGCGCGCATCGACGCGGTGGTGGAAGGCCGCCCCAAGCACTACTGGTCGATCTACCAGAAGATGATCGTCAAGGGACGCGACTTCGACGACATCCACGACCTCGTCGGCATCCGGATCCTGTGCAACGAGGTGCGCGACTGTTACGCGGCTGTCGGCGTGGTGCATTCGCTCTGGCAGCCGATGGCCGGGCGCTTCAAGGACTACATAGCCCAGCCCCGCTACGGCGTCTACCAGTCGCTGCACACCACCGTCGTGGGGCCGGAGGGCAAACCGCTCGAGGTGCAGATCCGCACCCACGAGATGCACAGGACCGCCGAGTTCGGCATCGCCGCGCACTGGCGCTACAAGGAGCTGCGCGGCCGCAACGGCGCGAAGCCCGGCGGCGACGCGGCCGAGCTGGACGACATGGCCTGGATGCGCCAGCTGCTGGACTGGCAGCGGGAGGCGGCGGACCCGGGGGAATTCCTCGAATCGCTGCGCTACGACCTGGCCGTGCGCGAGATCTTCGTGTTCACCC
>CAYVJJ010000272.1:0-4032 GCA_964451655.1 uncultured Mycobacteriaceae bacterium
CAGCCAGGGGTTCACCCGGGGAGGTTGTGACGCCGTCGGAGCGGCCCGTCCGGCTTGACAGGCGCCCGCCGTCGGCCGAGCGTCGGGGAAGTGGCGCTGACAACAGGACGGACACCGGGCCGGGCAGTGGCCGGCGTCGACCGGTTCCGCACCCGCCTGGCCGGGCTCACGTGGGCGCACCTGCTCAACGACGGGGCGTCCAACTATCTGCCCGGGATCCTGCCCGCGGTGCTCGCCACGCTGGGGCAGCCCGCGAAGATGGCGGGAGTCCTTGTCACGGCGCTCACCATCGGCCAGGCGCTGCAGCCGCTGACGGGACGCCTGGCCGACAGGCTGGGCGGGCGCAGCCTGATCATGCTGGGGCTCACCGCGACCTCCCTCGGCGGCGGGCTGCTGGGCGTGGCGCACAGCCTGTGGTCGATGATCGCTCTGCTGGTGCTCATCGGCGTCGGCAACGCGTTCTTCCACCCGCAGGCGCTCGCGGGGATCCGCTCGATGATGGCCGGCCGCCAGGGGCTGGTGACGTCGGCGTTCCTGATCGGCGGCGAGGTGGGCCGCGGGCTGTGGCCGACCTTCGCCAGCCTGATCGTGACGCACCTGGGGCTGGGCGCGCTGTGGATCGTCGCGGTGCCCGGGCTGCTCACGGTGCCCTGGATACTGCGCTGGGCGCCCAGCCTCCCGGCGACCCGAACCCGGGGCAAGGCGATCCGCCTGCGCGAGCACGCGCGACCGATGGCGGTCCTCGTCGGATACCAGGGCATCCGGACGGTGACGATCTACGCGTTCGTCACGTTCCTGCCGATCCTCTGGGAGTCGCGCGGCGCCAGTCTGGTCAGCGGCGCATCGGTGATCACGACGATGACGGTCGCCGGGGTGGCGGGGAACCTTGCCGGAGGGCATCTGAGTGACACGCTGGGGCGCCGGCCGGTGCTGGTGGCGTCGGCGCTGGGCTCGGCGGTGCTCATCGCGCCGATGGCCGTGCTGGACGGCCCGTGGGCGTGGGTCGTGGCGGCTGTGCTGGGCATGGCGCTGTTCATGACCGCACCCGTGACCGTGCTGATCGGGCAGGACATCTTTCCGGAGAACCGGTCGATGGGTTCGGGGATCGCGCTGGGTTTCTCCAATGGGGTGGGGGCGCTGTTGGTGTTCGTGGTGGGGCTCGGCATCGGCGACAGCGTGGCCGGCGTGTTCTGGGTGCTGTGCGGCCTCAGCGTGGCCGGGGCGGCGGTGGCACTGGCGTTCGACCGTGCACTGATGGGGTGACCGGCTGCTGATCGCCCGTCGCCGATTGGAGGTCGGGTCTCTTTTCATGATGCTCGGAGATGCGGAAGGAAACGCGCCCGTACGGCGTGTCGGCAGCGGCGGCCATTCCTCCTGGCCCGACGCTCCGGCGGTGCGGCGGATGCCGGAAAGGCGCAGGTGCGTGCCGACTCGCCCGCCGCCCGAATTCTTCCGCAACTCGCAGCCTCCCGAGACGGATGCGGGACGGGTTCCGTCGAAGCGCCGGCAGCGCTCGATCCGTACCTGCCCGGCCGCGGCGGCACCTACGCTGGCGGGTAGCGGCATCGCCGCCGGGGCGTGCCGGGAACGGAGACGTGGCCATGGGTAGGCGATGCGGCAGGACGGGGCGCACGAAGTCCGCGCAACGAGAGGCGCAGGTGGTCGGCCCGACGGCCATGGGGCCGCGGGCTCTGGGGCCGACGGCGGCGGCCCCGCTGGCGCTGGCGGCGTGCGCCGCGGGCGCGGTGGCCGTGGGTGCGATGGCCATCGGGCGGCTGGCCGTCGCCAAGGCCGTCGTGCGTGAACTGGAGGCGGGCGAGGTGCGGATCCGGTCGCTGTCGGTCGATCAGCTCGAGGTGGCGGGTCAGCGGTGGCCCGGCACGGGATCCTCGGCGGCCCCCGGCGCCTACGGCTGAAAGGCAGGATGGGGTGCACGGCGCCGCGCCCCGCGGCGGGAAAGGAGCGCACCCGTGCCCACGTTCGACGATCTCGACGCGATCACCCTCGAGGACCTGCGGGCCACCGGCACCACCAAGTGGAATCGGGAGGACGGTGCGATCGGGGCGTTCGTGGCGGAGATGGACTTCGGAGTGGCGCCGCCGATCACCGAGGCGCTGCACCGGGAGGTGGACCGGGGGCGCTTCGCGTACCTGCCCGAGGACTACGTCCACGCCATGCAGGGCAGCGTCTCCTCGTATCTCCGGCGCACCTGCGGATGGGACGTGGCACCGACGCGGGTGCACCAGATGCCGGACGTCGTCGCCGCCTACCGTGCGGCCATCCGCTACTTCAGTGAGCCGGGCAGCAAGGTCATCGTCCCGACCCCCGCCTACATGCCGTTCCTGACCGTCCCGCCGGACGAGGGGCGCGAGGTGATCGAGGTGCCGATGCGCCGCGACGAGCACGGCCGGCACTGCGCCGACGACCTGGAGGCACTGGAGCGGGCGTTCGACGACGGCGGCGGGCTGCTGGCGCTGTGCAACCCGCACAACCCCACGGGACGGGTGTTCACGCGCGGCGAGCTCCAGGCGATCGAGGAGCTGGTCGAGCGCAAGGGCGGGCGGGTGTTCGCCGACGAGATCTGGATGCCGCTCGTCCTCGGTGGGCGCACGCACATCCCGTACGCGTCGATCGGGGAGGCGGCGGCCGGGCACTCGGTGACCGCGGTGGCCGCATCGAAGGCGTTCAACATCCCCGGGCTCAAGTGCGCGCAGCTCATCATCACCAACGCCCGGGACGAGGCGCTGTGGCAGCGGGTGGGGTTCATGCCGATGCACGGGGCGGCGAACCTGGGGTTGGCCGCCACCAGCGCCGCACTGGACGAGGGCGACGAGTGGCTGGGGGACGTGCGCGCATACTTGGAGCGCAACCTGCGGACGCTCACCGGTTTCCTGGCGGACCGGTTGCCGCACGTAGGGTTCCGGCCGCCCGAGGGCACCTATGTGGCGTGGCTGGACCTGTCGGCGTACCGGATCGAGGGGCCGGTGGCGCAGTTCCTGTTGGACCGGGCCGGAGTGGCGTGCACCGAGGGAACCGACTGCGGTGCGGCAGGGGCCGGGCATGTGCGTTTCATCTTCGCCATGCCGCGGCCGGTCATGCTCGAGGCGCTCGAGCGCATCGCGAAGGCCCTCGAGGCGGTGCCGCTGCGCCGGTGACGGGGGCCGGCCGGGGGAGTGCTCAGCACGGCCGCACCGGCGCCGGTCCGCCTTCGGATCCGCGCGCCGGGTGCCACAATGGCGCCATGATCTTCATCGTCGCCAAGTTCAAGGTCAAGCCCGACTACGCCGACAACTGGATGCAGCACGTCCACGACTTCACGACGGCCACCCGCGCCGAGGACGGCAACCTGTGGTTCGACTGGTCCCGCAGCACGGAGGACCCCAACGAGTACGTGCTGGTGGAGGCGTTCAAGGACGACGCCGCCGAGGCCCACGTGACCAGTGCGCACTTCCGTCAGGCGCAGAAGGACCTCCCGCCGCTGCTGCAGGAGACCCCGCGTGTGCGCAACGTGCAGATGGACCGCGACGAGTGGGATGCGCTCGGCGAGATGGCCGTGCGCCGCTGACGATCGTCGCCGCGGGCGGTCCGTGTGCGGCCCGCGCTCCGCGCCTTCCGGCCCGGGCGCCCTGGCGGGTGCCCGGGCCGCAGGCTCGGAGTTGCGGAAGGTTTCCGGCGCGTCGGCGTGTCCTCGCAAAGGCGCAGGGGAAGGCTGCGTTGCAGCGGGGTGCGCGGGTACGACACGCGATGGTCGGCAAGACGCGATTTCTTCCGCATCTCCCAGGCGCGGGAGTGACGTGCCGATGGGCCGGGTTCGCGTCGGCGGCGCGCCGGCGGAGTGCGCGACGCGCGGACCGGCGCGGAAAGGTGGACCGGCGCGGAAAGGCCGACCGGTGCGGAAAGGCCGACGGCCCGCGGTCCCGGCGCGGCGCGGATGGCAGCGGGGGAGCGCGGGCCGTCAGGCATCAGACCGTTGGCTATCGGGCCGGGGTCGGTCGGGCCGGGGTCAGCTCACGGCGACGAAGACCTTGTCGG
>CAYVJJ010000273.1:0-4029 GCA_964451655.1 uncultured Mycobacteriaceae bacterium
CGGGTCGCTGTTCATGCAGGAAGGTCGATGATGCGGGAGCCGGGCGTGCAGCCGCTGCGGCCCCGCCGCCGGAGGGGCCGATGATGAGGCTGGGCGAACTCGAGTCCGCCGTGATGCAGGTCCTGTGGTCCGCCGACGGCCCTCTGCGCGTACGGGAAGTGATGGACCTGCTCGAGTCCCCCCGCCCGCACGCCTACACCACCGTGATGACCGTCCTGGACAATCTGCACGGCAAGGGTATGGCGGACCGCGCACTCGAGGGGCGCGCGTACCGGTACTTCCCCGCGAAGTCACGCTCGGAACACGGCGCGGAGATGCTCCGGCAGGTCCTGACCGCCAGCGGCGATCCGGAGAACGTGCTGCTGCACTTCGCCCGGTCCGCCTCCGAGGAGGAGTCCGCCTTCCTGCGCAAGGCGCTCCGCAAGGCCCGCGGCGCCCCCGCCGCGGCCCGCGATCCGGAAGGGGACGGCGCATGATCATCGCGCTCGGCCTCGTCGCCGCCATCGCCGTGATCGGATTCGGCGCGCCCCGGTACCTGTCGGTGACCGTCGCCCCCGGACTGAACCCGCGGCTGGCGATCACCGCCTGGACCGCGTCGGTCACCCTCGTCGTCGCGGCGCTGATCGCGGCCCCGGTGTCGATGTTCACCCGCCCCGGCCGCACCGCCTTCGGCGCCGCCCACGCGTGCGTGCAGCGTCTGCGCGACGACGGCACGCTGCCCTGGATCGACGCGTCCCAGACGGCGCTGACCGCGGTGCTGATCGGGATCGCCGGCTACCTGGCCGTCGCCGTCACATGGCGGCTGCACCTGCACCACCGTTCGGTCGCGGCGCACCTGGGCCGAGTCCGCGCCCTCGCACGCCGGCGCTCCGTGCACCGCGGGATCCCGGTGCTGTGGATCGACGCGGATGAGCCGACGTGCTACAGCGTCGGGGGCCGCTCCCCCGCGATCGTCGCGACCACCAGCATGGAGGCGCTGCCTGCCCGGCAGCGGGCCGCGGTCTTCGACCACGAGTCCGCCCACGTGCACGGAAGGCACCACATGCTGGTCGCCGTCGCCGAGGCGCTCGCGTCGGCGATGCCGGCCGTGCCGCTGTTCCGGCAGGCGCCGGGCGCTGCACGCACGATGGTCGAGTTCGCGGCCGACGAGCGATCGGCGCGCCGCCACGGCGCCGGAGTGGTCGGTGCCGCGCTGCTGGCGGTGCAGGAACGCGTGCTCGCCTCGACGGGGGCCCGCGGCGGGGCGCCGGCCTCCGCACTGGCGATGGCCGAGGACGCGGTGACGGCGCGCCTGTGCTGGCTCGGCACGCGTCCCACGCGCCGTCAGCGACTCTGCGCACCGGCCGACTATCCCCTGGCCGTGACGTTCGCGCTGGCGCCGGTGGTCCTGTCTGTGGCGGCGATGCTCACCGCGGCCGCGCTGGTGTGCCTGCAGCTGAGCGGCTGAGGCTGAGCGGGCTGCAGCGAGGCGACCGGGGACCCGCGATTCGCCGGCTCAGGCGCCGCGTGGCACCGCGCACTCGGGCCCGCAGTCCCTGCGCCGCCAGCGATACGCCACCGCGGCGGCCAGCAGGACAAGCGAGACTGCCGCGAGATACGGCTGGATCGGCGCCCACACGCCGAGGGCGCCGGAGGTGCCCACCGCCGCCAGCACCAGCTTGTTGCAGACCGGGCACCCCACCGCGAACATCGCCAGCCCGGCGCCGCCGAACGCCCCGGCCCCTCCCTGACGCGCGTCCGGCCGCGCGGTCCTGATGCCGAACCACGCGGCCGTCAGAAGGCAGGTTGCGGCCAGAACCGGGTACTCCCACCAGCGGACCGGGATCTCCCGTGTGAACCAGGAATTCGCGATGATGTCGGTGGGTACGCCGATCACGACCGCGGTGAGCACGCCGGCGCAGGCGGCCACCGCCCACCGGAAGCCGGGCGCCCGCGGGGCGGACGCCGTCCCGTCCCCGGCCCCGCTCGGACCGGCCCCGCTCGGACCGTCTGCGGAGCGGTCCCGATAGGCCTCGGACGTCGTAGACACGGCAACGCCTCCCTTCACGCGCACCCCCGGAATACTATCCTGCATCGTAGATGATTCACTACTATGCAACTTAGTAGATCAGGCCGTCCGGCGCAGACGGATGCGGCACCGGCGACGACAGGAGAACGTTCATGACCCAGGAGCACGGCGGCAGCGACGGGGATCCGCGCCCGAACGGCACCCGGAGCGGCACCCGCGCGCAGGGCGGAATCGGCTCCCGCGACGGCCACGGTTCCACCCGCAGGCGCATCGAACTCACCGCGTTCGCCGTGGTCGCGATCATCGCCGTCGTGCTCGGCGTCGTCCTGTTCACCGGCCGCGACGGCGGCTCCTCCTCCGCGGACGGCACGGGGCCGGCGTCGATCTCCGATGAGGACCGCGCGCGCTCCGGCGACGAGGCCATCGGTCCGCTGGGCGATCTGGCGCGGCGCGAGCCGGGGGATCCGCTCGCGATGGGGGCCGTCGACGCCCCCGTGGTGATGGTCGAGTTCGCCGACTACCGATGCCCCTTCTGCGCCAAGTTCAGCCGCGATCTCGAGCCGCAGCTGATCGAGGAGTACGTGGACACGGGCAAGCTGCGCATCGAATGGCGCGACATGCCGATCTACGGCGAGGATTCGGCCCGTGCCGCACGCGCCGCACGGGCCGCCGCCGCGCAGGGGCATTTCTGGGAGTTCAACCGGGCCCTCTACGCCGCGGCCCCCGACTCCGGCCACCCGGAGATGCCGCCGGAGAAGCTCCGCACGTTCGCGGAGCAGGCCGGCGTGCCGGACATCGAACGCTTCATGGCGCAGATGAACAGCGACGACTTCGAGGATCTGCTGCACGTCGACACCATGCACGCGCAGCGGCTCGGCATCCCCGCCACGCCCGCGTTCTCCATCAACGGCCATCCCCTGCTGGGGGCGCAGCCGATCGAGGAATTCACCAAGGTCATCGACCGCCTGCTGGAGCAGAAGGGGGAACAGTGAGTTCGGAGATCGGGCTCGTCGGCGCGCTGCTCGGCGGGGTCCTGCTGCTGCTGAGCCCGTGTTCCGCGTTGCTGCTGCCGTCGTTCTTCGCCTACGCCTTCGACAGCAGCGTCGGCCGCCTCGCCGGCCGCACCGCGGTGTTCTACCTGGGCCTGGCCACCGTGATGGTGCCGCTGGGGGCGGGCGTCGGAGCGTTCAGCTCCCTGGTCACCCGCTACCGCAGCACGGCCGCGATGGTCGGCGGAATCGTGCTGATCGTCCTCGGCGTCGTGATCATCGTCGGCAAGGGCTTCGCCTTCGGGCCCGCGCAGCGGGCGAGCGCCGCGATCAGGATCTCGGGCAACCTGTCGGTGTACCTGCTCGGTACGGTCTACGCGCTCGCGGGATTCTGCGCCGGCCCGCTGGTGGGCGCCGTGCTCTCACTCGCGCTGATCGGCGGGGCGCCCGTGTACGGGGGGCTCATCGGGGCGGCGTTCGCGCTGGGGATGGCGCTCCCGTTGTTCCTGCTGGCCCTGCTGTGGGAACGCCTCGGCCTGGGGCGCCGGCGGTGGCTGCGGGGCCGCGAGATCGGCGTCGGGCCTCTGCGCACGCACACCACGTCGTTGATCTCGGGGCTGCTGTTCATCGGCATCGGCGCGCTGTTCCTGCTCACCGACGGCACCGCCAACCTGGGCGGGATCGTCGGGGTGGACACCGACCAGCGCATCCAGGAGTTCGCGCGCACGGTGTCGGACGCGGTGCCGAACACGGCCGTCGCCTTCATCCTGTTCGCCGCCGCCGCGGTGGTGCTCGGTATCCGCATCGTGCGCCGGCGCCGGGCCGAGCGGAAGGAGGACCGCGCCGATACCGGAACGTCGGCCGGCGGCGCGGATGCCGACGAGACCGCCGCGACCGCCGAGGCCGGCGCCGCGGATGCCGGCGCTCGGAAGCGTCAGGCGTCCTCGTCCGGCTCGGCGTGACGGACCCCGAGCAGGTCGATGACGAACACGAGGGCCTTGCCGGACAGCTGGTGGCCCGCCCCCGCCGGCC
>CAYVJJ010000274.1:0-4028 GCA_964451655.1 uncultured Mycobacteriaceae bacterium
TCGGACAGCGTGGTCTCGAAGGCCGCGTTCACCGCGTCCTTCGCCATGATCGCCGTCGTCTTCGCCATGCCCGCGATCGTGTTCGCCGCGTCCATCGCGGTGTCCATGAGTTCTGCCGCGGGCACCACACGGGCCACCAGCCCTGCACGCTCGGCCTCCTCGGCCTTCATCTGCCGGCCGGTGAGGCACAGGTCCATCGCCTTGGCCTTGCCCACGGCGCGGGTGAGACGCTGGGAGCCGCCCATCCCCGGGATGACGCCCAATGTGATCTCCGGCTGCCCGAACCTGGCGGTGTCCGCCGCGATGATCATGTCGCACATCATCGCCACCTCGCATCCGCCGCCCAGCGCGTAGCCGGCGACCGCAGCGATGATCGGCGTGCGCGCCCGGGTGAGCGCGTCCCAGCCGGCGAAGAACTCCTGGCCGTGCACGTCCTCGAAGCCCAGCTCCGACATCTCCTTGATGTCCGCACCGGCGGCGAACGCCTTCTCCGAACCGGTGATCACGATCGCGCCGATCCCCGGATCCGCATCGAGCCCCGCGACCGCGTCGGTGACCTCGTGCATCACGGCGGAGTTGAGCGCGTTGAGCGCCTTCGGCCGGTTCAGTGTGATCACCCCGACGCGCCCGGTGCGCTCGAGCAGGATCGTCTGGTACTCGCTCACTGGTTCAGTTCCCCTTCCCGGACTTGTCCCGGATGTCGTTGATGATGTCGGAGAAATCGTTGGCCGCGCGGCCGGAGTCGCGCATCTGCGCATACCTCTCGGCCATCAGGAGCCCGAGCTCGCCTGCGACGCCGTGCTCGCGCAGCGCGTTCGCCGCCAGACCCAGGTCCTTGGCCATGAGCCCCACCGCGAAGCCGGCCTCGTAGCCCCGGTTGGCCGGGCTGGCGGGGACCGGGCCGGGCACCGGGCAATTCGTAGTGAGCGCCCAGCACTGCCCCGAGGCGTTGGAGGCGACGTCGAAGAGCGCCTGATGCGACAGGCCCAGCGCCTCCCCCAGCACGAAGGCCTCGCTCACCGCGTCCATGGAGATCGCGAGGATCATGTTGTTGCACAGCTTGGCGGCCTGGCCGTTGCCGGGGTCCCCGCAATGCACGATCTTGCGGCCCATGTCCTGCAGGACCGGCTCCGCGCGCCGGAAGGTCACCCCGTCGCCGCCGACCATGAACGCGAGCGTCCCGGCCTCGGCACCCACCACGCCGCCGGAGACCGGGGCGTCCACCATCGCATGCCCCGCCGCGGCGGCCGCCTCGTGCGCGGCCCGCGCGTCGGCGACGTCGATGGTGGAGCTGTCGATGAACAGCGTGTCCGGCGGGGCCGCCGGCAGGATGTCGGCGTACAACTCCAGCACCAGGGCTCCGTTGGGCAGCATGGTGATCACGGTGTCGGCGCCGTCGACCGCGTCCACCGCCGCCGACGCCACCGCGACCCCTGCGGACGCGGCCGCCTCCTGCGCGGCGGGCACCGGGTCGTACCCGCGCACCGTGTGCCCGGCCTTCACCAGGTTCGACGCCATGGGGCCGCCCATGTGGCCCAGGCCCAGGAATGCGATGGTGCTCATGCGTCAGTCCTTTCCGCGGCCGGTACCGCCGCGAGTGCCGGATCATCGTCGCCCGCCGTGCAGCACCGCCCGGCGACGCCGACGGTGTCCTCGCCCAGTGTGGCAGGGATCCGGTGAGAGTTGCGGTCTTCCTCGATCAGGACGGCGCGGATCCCCTCCGCCACCGCCGGTCCTGCGGGCATGCTCATGCGGCCACCGTCCGTCCGACGATCATGCGCATGATCTCGTTGGTGCCCTCCAGGATCTGGTGCACGCGAAGGTCCCGCACGATCTTCTCCATCCCGTACTCGGTCAGATACCCGTATCCGCCGTGCAACTGCAGCGCGCGGTTCGCCACGGCGAATCCGGCGTCGGTGACGTAACGCTTGGCCATCGCGCACAACGTCACCTTGTCGGGCGCATCGTGGTCGAGCGCGTCGGCGGCGCGCCAGAGCAGCAGACGCGCCGCCTCGAGGTCGGTGGCCATGTCGGCCAACTCCGCCTGCAGCACGGGCGAGGTGCTCAGCGCCGCCCCGAACGCCTCGCGCTCGTGCAGGTATGCGGTGGCCGTCTCGAATGCGCCGCGGGCCCCGCCCAGCGAGCAGGCCGCGATGTTGATGCGGCCGCCGTTGAGGCCGTTCATCGCGATGGAGAAGCCGAGCCCCTCCCCGCTGCCGCCGTCGGTTTCCGCCCCGCCCAGCAGGTTCGCCGCGGGCACGCGCGCCCCCTCCATGATCACCTGGCGGGTGGGCTGGCAGTTCCACCCCATCTTCACTTCGTTCGCGCCGAAACCCAGGCCCTCGGTGTCCTTCTCGACGACGAACGCCGAGATGCCCCGCGGGCCGGGCTCACCCGTGCGCGCCATGACTATGTACACGTCGGTGGCGCCGGCGCCGGAGATGAACTGCTTGACTCCGTCGAGAACGTAGTGGTCGCCGTCCCGTACGGCGCGGGTGCGCAGCGCGGCGGCATCGGAACCCGCTCCCGGTTCGGTGAGGCAGTAGCTGCCCAGGAGGTCCATCGAGCACAGACCGGGCAGCCAGCGGCGCCGCTGTTCCCCGGTGCCGTAGGCGTCGATCATCCACGCCACCATGTTGTGGATCGAGATGTAGCCGGCAGTGGACGGGCAGGCGGACGCGATCTCGGTGAAGATCCGCGCCGCGTCCACCCGCCGCAGGCCCGAACCGCCGACGTCCTCACGGACGTAGATTCCGCCCAGCCCCATCGCGGCCCCCTTGCGGAGCACGTCCACCGGGAAATGCTTGTCCCGGTCCCACTGCAGGGCCTGCGGGGCGACGTGTTCGGCGGCGAATTCGCGTGCCGTGTCGACGATCGCGCGTTCATCGTCGCTGAGTGCGAACGCGCCCGCGTGTGCGGCCATGACCGTCACTCCATCACCGGCAGCACGAAGTGGTCGGCATTCTCCTTGAAGCCGGACTGCCAGCGCTGCGTGATCGTCTTGGTCTTGGTGTAGAAACGGATCGAGTCCGGGCCGTGCTGGTTGAGGTCGCCGAAACCGGAACGCTTCCACCCGCCGAAGGTGTGGTATGCGACGGGGACGGGGATCGGCACGTTCACACCCACCATGCCGGTGTCCACGCGGCTGGAGAAGTTGCGGGCGGTGTCGCCGTCGCGCGTGAAGATCGAGACGCCGTTGCCGTACTCGTGGCTCGACGGCAGATTCAGCGCCTCCTCGTAGTCGTGGGCGCGGACGATGCACAGCACCGGGCCGAAGATCTCCTCGCGGTAGATCGACATGTCGCCGGTGACGTTGTCGAACAGCGTGCTGCCCAGGTAGAAGCCGCCCTCGTGCCCGTCGACGGTGATCTCGCGCCCGTCGACCACCAGCTCCGCGCCGGAGTCGATGCCGGCCTGGATGTAGTCCTTCACCCGGGCGACGGCGTCGGCGCTGACCAGCGGTCCGTAGTCGACGTCGGGGTCGTCGCAGGCGCCGACCGCAAGCTTGTCGATGCGCGCGACCAGCTTCTCGCGCAGCCGGTCCGCCGTCTCCTGCCCCACCGGCACGGCCACCGACAGCGCCATGCAGCGTTCGCCGGCCGAGCCGTACGCGGCGCCGACGAGGGCATCGGCCACGTCGTCCAGGTCGGCGTCGGGCATGATGATCATGTGGTTCTTGGCGCCGCCGAAGCACTGGGCGCGCTTGCCGCGGGCGGTCGCGCCGCTGTAGATGTACTCGGCGATGTCGGACGAGCCGACGAACCCGACCGCCTTGATGCGCGGGTCCTCCAGGATGGCGTCGACCGCGACCTTGTCGCCGTTGACCACATTGAAGATCCCCGCCGGCAACCCGGCCTCGATGAACAGTTCGCCCAGCCGCAACGGCACGGAGGGGTCGCGCTCGGACGGCTTGAGGATGAAGGCGTTCCCGCACGCGATCGCGGGCGCGGCCTTCCACAGCGGGATCATCGCGGGGAAGTTGAACGGCGTGATGCCCGCGACCACGCCCAGCGGCTGGCGCACGGAGT
>CAYVJJ010000275.1:0-4027 GCA_964451655.1 uncultured Mycobacteriaceae bacterium
GGTGTGGTTCCTCGACACAGCGGCCGCCGCGGGCCTGCCGCGGTGACCCGCGCCGTCTGACGGCACGCCCGCGGGCACGGCTGCGGCGGCGGCGTGCCCGGCCGGAATGCTCCGGAAAACCGGCAGGGCGGTCGTAGACTCATCACGATGTTCTTCGACGGAGCGGCTGTTGCGGCGCAGGGCCTCACCGTGCAGGGCGGCCGCGGCTGCCCGGTGGTCGACGTGACCTGGGAGCTGGAGCCGGGGGCTCTCGGTGTCGTGGCGGGCCCCGGCGGTTCGGGCCGCACCTCGCTGCTGTTGACCCTCGCGGGACGGATGCGGCCGGCGGCCGGCCGGGTCGCGGTCGGGCGCCATCGCCTGCCCGGCGACGAGAGGCGGGTGCGGGAGGCCGTCGCCCTCGCCCAGGCGCCGCCGGCGGTGGAGCTCGACGGACTGCTGCGTGTGCGCGAGCTGATCCGCGAGCGTCGGCTCATCGACCGCACGCGTCCCGACGCGCGCATGTTCGACGAGGTGTCCGCGGTGCTGGGCGTCGACGTGCCGGATCGCGCGTTCGTGGCCGACCTGCCGCCCGACGACCGGGTCCTGTTCGCCGTCGCGCTGGCGGCCGCCCGCATGCCCGCCGCGGTCGTCGTCGACGACGCGGACGCGGGTGTCGATCCGGCCGGCGCCGCGCGGGTGTGGCGGGCCCTGCGCGCCCTCGCGGACGAGGGCTGCACGGTCATAGCGTCCAGCACCGCCGCACCGGGGCTGCACGACCACACGCCGATCACGCTCCCGCACCCCGTCCGCCGCGATGCCGTCGCCGACCCGTCGGAGGCCTAACCGATGACCGCAGTCCGTCTGGCCCTTCTCGAGTTCCTGCGGTTCCGCGGTGCCCTTCGGGTCATGGTGCCGGTGGCGCTCGCGCTCGTCCCGCTGCTGTACGGCTCGCTGTACCTGTGGTCCAACTGGGACCCGTACAGCAAGCTCGACAGCATTCCGGTGGCGGTGGTGGACCAGGACCGGCCGGCGGAGGCGAACGGGCAGCTCGTGAACGCCGGCGCCCAGTTCAAAGAACAACTCAAGGCCTCGGAGACGTTCGACTTCCACTTCGTCGGCGAGCAGGAGGCGCACGCGGGCCTGGTGGACGGGCGCTACTACTTCACCATCACGGTGCCCCCGGACTTCAGCAGCCGCCTCGCGTCGGCGCAGAATCCGGATCCCGAACGCGCCGGCCTGACCGTCACCCTCAACGACGCCAACAATTACCTGGTGGGCATCCTCGCGCAGGCCGCCCAGACCGAGCTGCAGAACCAGGTCAACAGCGCGGCGCACGCCGCCTATGCGCGCGCGATCTACGGCGACCTCTCGCAGGTGAAACAACAGCTGCAGGTGGCGTCGGAGGGGGTCCACGGCCTGCTGGACGCGACGGTCACGGCGCAGCAGGGCACCGAGGCGCTCGGCGACGGCATCACCGCGGCCCGCGCCGGCAGCGACGCGGTGGCCGAGGGCGCGCAGAATATCGCCGGCGCCGGCACGCAGGCCGACGCCGCGATAGGCCGCATCACCGACGTGACCGCCTCCGTGCTGCCGTCGGCGGCGGGGGCGCTCGCCAACACCACCGACGCGGCGGCCCGGACTCTGCGCGCCGCCGGGTTCGGTACCGCCGCCGTCGACGACGCCGCCTCCCGGGCCGCCGCAGCGGTGGACCGGCTCGCCGCCGCCCACCCCGAGCTCGCCGCCGACCCCGCGTTCACGGCGGTGCGCGAGAGCGTCGACAACGCCGCCGGTGCCGCGGGGAACGCGGACGACGCCGTCGCCGACGCGGGCGCCTCCGCCGATGCCGCCGCGGCACAGGCCGACGAGCTCCGCGGCCACGTCGGCGAAGCACAGCAGGCCGTCCGCGGGGCGTCGGGGACCTTCCACCGGCTCACCGCCGGTGTCGGGCAGATCGCGCACGGCGCCGCCCAGGTCTCCACCGGTCTCGACGCGCTCACGTCGGGCACACGGGCACTGCAGACCGGCGCCGACCAAATGCACCAGGGCGCCGGGGAACTCACCGGGGTGGTCGACGGCGCCGTGCAGAAGATCCCCGACACCAATCCGGCCCAGGTGGCGCACGCGGCCGACGTCCTCGGCTCGCCGGTGGCCATCTCCACCGACAACCTCAACCCGGCGGGGGTGTACGGCCGGGGCCTCGCCCCGTTCTTCTTCGCCGTCGCGCTGTGGGTGGTCGGCGTCCTCGCGTACCTGTTCGTGAACCCGCTCAACAAGCGCGCGCTCGCCTCCCGGCTCAACGCGGTCAGTGTCGCGGTCGCAGGCTGGCTTCCGGTCGCCGCGATCACCGCTGTCGGCGCCCTCGTGCTCTACGGGGTCGTCCAGGTCGGTCTGGGGCTCGACCCGGTGCACCCGTGGCTGATGGTCGGCTTCCTGGTGCTCACGGCCGGGTCGTTCATCGCGATCGACCATTTCCTGCGCATCACCCTCGGCGTCGTCGGCGAGGGACTGTCGCTGGTGCTGCTCATCGTGCAGTTGACGGCCTGCGGGGGCCTCTACCCCATCGAGACGACCCCGGCGCCCTTCCAGGCCCTCCACCGCGTGATCCCCATGACCTATGTGGTCGACGGGCTGCGCATGCTGGTGTCCGGCGGTCAGACGGAGGTGCTGATACGCAGTGTCGCGGTGCTGACCGGGTTCCTGATCGTCTTCCTCGCGGGCTCGGCGTGGACGGTGCGCAGGCAGCGGGTGTGGAACATGGAGCGACTGCACCCGCAGTTGGAGGCCTGACTCGCCGGCGGCCCCGCCCGGCCGGCCCCCGTCACGCCGAGGGCCGGCCACCGCGCGGTGGCCGGCCCGGGCGCGGACGGTGTGCGCCTACTGGTATTTGACCACCAGCCCGATGCCGATGATGGCGATGAACCAGATGATCGCGGTGATGACCGTGAACCGGTTGAGGTTCTTCTCCGCCACTGTCGAGCCGGAGAGGTTCGAGGCCATGCCGCCGCCGAAGAGCGTCGACAGCCCGCCGCCCTTGGCGCGGTGCAGCAGCACCAGCACGCACAGCAGCAGGCTGGTGGCGACGACGAGAATCTGCAGGAACAGTTCCATGGGGGTGCGTACTGCCCTTCCGGTGCTGAACGGTCATGGTCACGCGGCGCGCGACCCTGCGGCCGCACACCGCGGCCGGGACGGACTCCCGGTACGGCTGTGCTGATCTTACCCGCCGATGCCCCGGTCACACCGGCCGGGCGCGCGGCCCGGCCGGTGCACGGTCACGGCAGCGGGCCGCCCGCGGCGATCGCGGACAGACTCGCGAACTCGTCGGCCTTGAGCGAGGCGCCGCCCACGAGAGCGCCGTCGACGTCATCCTTGGCCACGATGTCGCCGACGTTCTTCGCGTTGACGGATCCGCCGTAGAGGATCCGCATCCCGGCCGCCGCGTCCGCGGAGGCCAGCTCGGCGACCGCCGAGCGGATCGCGGCGCACACCTCCTGAGCATCCTCCGGCGTGGCGACCCGGCCGGTGCCGATCGCCCAGACCGGCTCGTAGGCGATGACGCACTCGGCGATCTGCGCGGCCGTCAGCCCGGCCAGCGACCCCTTCACCTGGGCGACGCAGTGTTCGACGTGCGTGCCGGCTTCACGGATCTCGAGCCCCTCGCCGACGCAGACGATCGGCGTCATCCCGTGTTCGAGGACGACGCCCGCCTTCTGCGCCACCACGCCGTCGTCCTCGGCGTGCATGGCACGGCGCTCGGAGTGCCCCACGATCACGTAGGTGCACCCCAGCTTGGACAGCATCGCCCCGCTGACCTCGCCCGTGTAGGCGCCGGACGCGTGCACCGACACGTCCTGGGCGCCGTAGGTGAGCAGGAGCTTGTCTCCTTCGACCAGCGTCTGGACGCTGCGGATGTCGGTGAACGGCGGGATGACCGCCACGTCCACCTTGTCGAAGTACTTCGCGGGCAAGGAGAACGCGATCTTCTGCACCAGCGCGATGGCCTCGAGGTGGTTGAGGTTCATCTTCCAGTTGCCGGCGATCAGCGGCG
>CAYVJJ010000276.1:0-4003 GCA_964451655.1 uncultured Mycobacteriaceae bacterium
GATGGTCCTGCTCATGGCGCAGTCCGCCATGCAGTCCGCCCAGGTGGTGGCCCCCGTACTCGACGCCCGCGCCCTGTCCGCGGAGCTCACCCACGCACTGAACGGATACCTCGCGCCATGACCCCCGCCGCGCACCCCGCGTCCTCCCTCAACGCCGCACGCCGCACCGCCGAGCTGCAGGCACTCGCCGACGGCGCCGCCGTCGACCTGCTCGTGATCGGCGGCGGCATCACCGGCGCCGGCGTCGCTCTCGATGCGGCGTCCCGCGGCCTCGACGTGGCGCTGGTGGAGTCGCGCGACCTCGCGTTCGGCACCAGCCGCTGGAGCTCCAAGCTGGTGCACGGCGGTCTGCGGTATCTGGCGTCCGGGAACGTGGGGATCGCGCACCGCAGCGCAACGGAGCGCGGCATCCTCATGACCACCACCGCCCCGCACCTCACACGCACGCTCGCCCAGCTCGTACCGCTGCTGCCGTCGATGAGCCCCGCGCAGCGCTACCTGGCCCGGGCGGGGTTCCTCGCCGGCGATGCCCTGCGGATCGCCGCGCGCACCCCCGCGTCGGTGCTGCCACGCTCCCGCAAGGTGGACGCGCGCACGGCCGTCACGCTGTCACCGACGGTCGCCACCACGGGCCTCCGCGGCGGCTACGTCAACTACGACGGACAGCTGATCGACGATGCGCGCCTGGTCGTGGCCGTCGCCCGGACCGCCGCCGAGAACGGGGCCCGCATCCTCACCAGGGTCGCCGCCTCGCAGGTCACCGGCTCGGGCGCCACGCTCACGGACGCGCTGACGGGCGAGTCGTTCGGCGTGCATGCCCGCGCGGTGGTGAACGCCGCCGGCGTGTGGGCCGGCGAGGTCGACCCGTCCATCCGGCTGCGCCCCAGCCGCGGCACGCACCTGGTGTTCGATGCCGCCGCCTTCGGGAACCCCACCGCCTCGCTCACCGTGCCCATCCCCGGGGAGACCAACCGCTTCGTGTTCGTCCTCCCCCAGCAACTGGGACGGGTGTATGTGGGGCTCACCGACGAGGACGCCCCGGGCCCCGTCCCCGACGAGCCGCAGCCGTCGCGGCAGGAGATCGACTTCCTGCTGGACACCGTCAATACGGCACTGGCCGGACCGGTCACCCGCGACGATGTCCGCGGCGCGTACGCGGGGCTGCGCCCGCTGATCGACTCGGGCGACGGCCGCACCTCGGACCTCTCGCGCGAGCACGCGGTGCTCGAATCCCCCGAGGGCGTGCTCAGCGTAGTGGGCGGAAAGCTCACCGAGTACCGGTACATGGCCGAGGACACTGTGGACCGGGTCATCGAGCTGCGCAACGTGGACGGCGGGCCCTGCCGCACGCGCATGCTCCCGTTGGTCGGCGCACCCATGCACGCTGCCACCGGCACCACCACGCCGGGCCCGTCCGCGCCCCGGCCGCCGCGGGCGCTGCAGGAGCGGTTCGGCGACGAGTCGCTGGAGGTCGTCGAGGCGGCCACGTGCACCGCCCCGCTGGATCCCATCGCCGAGGGCATCGACGTCACCCGCGCCGAGGTGGAGTTCGCCCGCACCCACGAGGGCGCGCTCGACGCCGACGACGTGCTCGACAGGCGCACCCGCATCGGGCTCGTCGCCGCCGACAGGGAACGTGCTCTGAACGCGGTGCAGAGCTTCTTCTGAACCGGATCCGGGGCGGTGCCGGCTCCGATCGATCCGAGTGCCACTTACCCATCCGAGTGCGGCCTGCACCGGCGTGTCGCGGGAACCGGCACTCGGATCGACGGCCGGAGTCCGCCGGCGGCCATCACCGGCGCGCCCGCGCCTCCCCGTCGCCGTGCTGCCCGGGGTCCTGCGCGCCGCCCTTGTTCGCGCCCCCCTCCTGCGTGCCGTCCTCCTGTTCGTCCTCCTGGGCGTCCTCCTGGGCGTCTTCCTGTTCGTCCTCCTCCTGGGCGTCCTCCGACATCCGGCGTTCACGCTCCCGATTGCCGTAGGTCGCGCGCAGGATCGCGTCGTAGCTGTCGGCGCTCGATCCCAACGCCCCGGCGATCACCCCCATCGATGTCGTCAGCCACGAGAGCCGGACGAAGTTCGTGAACGTCGCGGAGTGCGGCAGCTGTTTCGACATGTAGCCGGGGTCGATCACCACCAGCCCCGCCAACAGCGACAGCACGAACAGGCTCACGTACATCGTCACCACCCCGACCAGCACGGTCATGACGGTGGAAGCGTTGTAGAGCCGCGACCACACCTTGCCGTACGCGCGCCGTTTCTCCGGCTCCCACAGCTTGTTTGCGATGATCAGCCACGCCGTCATGACCACCACCGACAGCATCGTCACCATCGCGAGCCGCCAGATGCCCATCGCGTCGGACATCGACCAGATCGACGTGTAGAAGATGCCGAACGAGGCCGTTGCGGCGGCCGCCGCCATCACGCCCTTGAGCGTCGAGACCAGACGCCACGGCCGGTTGACGCGGGTCATACCCAGGATCTGGCGCTGCCAGCCGAGGCTGCTGCCCGCGACCAGGATGCGTTTGCCGGGACGCTCCTCGTCGTCGAGCCAACGGCGCCGTCGCGTCGCGATGTCCTCCAGCGCGCCCTCACCGTTCTCGGACCCGGTCAGCCCCGCGACGGCCGCGACGATCAGGCGCGCCACCCTGCGCCGCAGCGTGACCGTCCCGCAGGCGGGCACCGAGACGATCGCGGCCGAACGCTCGTTGTCGAGCTCCAGCGGCGCCGGGCGCCCGCCCTCCAAGCGGGGCAACTCGGTGATGAAGATGATGATCGAGCTGTCGGTGCGCGAACGGGACATCGAGCCGGACAGGTGCACGTTGCCGTCGGGGTCCAGCGTCAACGCACCGGTCTGCACCGAGAGGTCGACCTCGTCGTCCAGGAGCCTTTCGAGGTCGTCCGCGATACTCTGCCGCGAGCGCGCGGACAACTCATGGGGCAGGCCCGGCTCCGCCACGATCGTCACGTCGTAGGCCATCGCTCCCTCGCAGTCGACTGTTCACCGGGCATGTCGGCCCCGAGCGTACGGGTACCCCTTCCTCCGGAAGGGCAATCCGAGTGCCGCCTGCCCGTCCGAGTGCCGCCTGCACCGGCGTGTCGCGGGAACCGGCACTCGGATCGACGGACCGCGTCCGCCGGCGCTCCGGGATCGACACGCCACGGCGCCCCGACGGCCCCAGGCCGGTGGAGCGCGCCTCCGCTAGCCTCATTGTCATGCGCTTCGCCACCTGGAACGTCAACTCCGCCCGCGCCCGCATCGACCGCATCACAGCGTTCCTCGAGCGCCAGGACATCGACGTGCTGGCGATGCAGGAGACCAAGTGCAAAGACTCCCAGTTCCCCGAGGAGCGCCTGACCGACATGGGCTATGAGGTGGCGCATTTCGGGCTGAACCAGTGGAACGGCGTGGCGGTGGTCTCGCGCGTGGGGCTCACGGATGTGGAGACCGCGTTCCCCGGCCAGCCCGGGTTCCACAAGGACCCCGCGCAGGATCAGGCGGTCGAGGCCCGCGCGCTGGGCGCCACCTGCGACGGGGTGCGGGTCTGGAGCCTGTACGTGCCCAACGGCCGGGAGCTGGACGACCCGCACTACACCTACAAGCTCGACTGGCTGGCGAAGCTGCGCGACGAGGCCTCCGGGTGGATCACGCAGGACACGTCCGCGCAGGTGGTGCTCGCCGGTGATTGGAACGTGGCCCCCACCGACGAGGACGTGTGGGACCCGGCGTTCTTCGAGGGCAAGACCCATACTTCGCAGCCCGAGCGCGACGCGTTCCAGGCGATCCTCGACGCCGGGTTCACCGAGGTCACGCGCGAGCACACGCCCGGCCAGTACACCTACTGGGACTACACCCAGCTGCGCTTCCCCAAGAAGGAGGGCATGCGCATCGACTTCGCCCTGTGCTCGCAGCCGCTGGCCGCCCGGGTGACCGGCGCCGCCATCGACCGTGAGGAGCGCAAGGGCAAGGGCGCCAGCGACCACGCACCGGTCATCGTCGACTTCG
>CAYVJJ010000277.1:0-4002 GCA_964451655.1 uncultured Mycobacteriaceae bacterium
CCGCGACACACCGGTGCAGGGCGCACTCGGATGCACAAACGGCTCGCGGATCGGCAGGGCGCTCGCGGATCGGCAGGGCGCTCGCGGATCGGCAGGGCGCTCGCGGGTCGGCCCCGCTACCGCCCCAGCGCTTCCTTCCAGCCCACGACCTTGCCGATGCGCAGGATCGAGCGCTGGTAGATCTTGGCCGCCACCACGGACAGGGCCCCGATCACGACGACCATGATGGCGATGGTGCCGATGATCTGGCCGGGACCTGTCACGCCGGCGGCGATGCGCAGCGGCATGAGGATCGCCGAGAACGGAGGGACCCAGCTCAAGACCGTACCCACGGTGCTGTCCGGGTCGTCGACGGTGGAGAACGCGACGACGAACATGGCGACGATCAGGATCATCAAGGGCATCGCCGTCGAGTTGACGTCCTCCTGGCGCGAGACCATCGAGCCGGCCGCCGCATAGAGCACCGCGAACAGGGCGTATCCCAGCACGAACCAGCCCAGTGTGGCGAGCAGCGTCGCGACGGCCGTGCCGGTCACCGTCAGGACCCCCGTGGCCAGGCCCGTGGCCACGCCCGCGACGCCGTACGCGGTGAGCTGGAGCAGGCCGACCGTGCCGATACCGACGATCTTGCCCCACAGCAGGTGCAGCGGCCGGAGCGTCGAGAGCAGCAGCTCGACGACGCGGCTGGACTTCTCCTCGACCACGCCCATCGCCACGAACATGCCGAACGTGAGGATCTGCATGTACAGCAGCACGACCGCCGCGATCGACATGGCGACGCGCTGCCCCTTCTCCGGGTCCGGCGGGTCGAGGGCGTCGACGTGCACGCCGGCGTCGGCGACGGCGCGGTCCACGACGGCCGTGTCGACGCCCTGTGCGGCGAGCGCGCGTTCCTGGGCGGCCGAACCCGCCGCGCCGGCGATGACGGTGTGCAGGTCGGTGCCCAACTCGGACTCCGTGATCGCCGTGACCGACCCGTCCGGCGCCGGGATCAGGGCCGCATCCACGTCGCCGTCGGCCACCGCGCTGCGCGCGGCCTGCTCGTCGGGGAGCGCGCGCACCTCGATGTTCATCGACATGGTCTGCCCGGTCTGCTCCAGCGGCCGGGACAGGGACTGGTCGCCCACGAGCCCGACCGTCGCATCGTGGCCGTCGTCGCCGCCGGAGAAGACCGAATACAGGACGATCCCGCCGACGATCGCGATCAGGATGATGATGTTGCTGATCAGGAAGCTCTTCTTGCGGATCTGCGTAGTGAACTCGCGGCGGGCCACGAGGGCGACGGCGCGGGAAGGGGATACGGCGCGGCCGGGGGAGTGGGCGGTGCTCATGCGGTCACGACCTCTCGGAACAGTTCTGCCAGGGGCGGGCGGCGCAGGGTGAACTCGTGCACGGGCCCGGTGGTGAGCGCCGCCGCGAGCACCGCCTGGTCGTCGGCGCCGGGAGCGAGTGTGAGCACGGTGTGTTCGCCGGACCGCTCCGCGGCGACGACCCCGGGGACCGACGATGCCCAGCCTTCGGGCGCGCGGGGCGCATGGACCATCAGCCGGGCTTCGCCGCGGCCGCGCAGGTCATCGACGGTGCCGACGGCGCGCATCCGCCCGGACGCGATGATGCCGACGCGGTGGCACAGCCGCTCGACCAGTTCCAGCTGGTGACTGGAGAAGATGACCGGGACGCCCTCGGCGGCCTTCTCCCGCAGCACGTCGCTCATCACGTCGACGGCCACCGGGTCGAGGCCGGAGAACGGTTCGTCGAGCACGAGGACCGCGGGGTCGTGCACCAGTGCCGCCGCCAGTTGCACCCGCTGCTGGTTGCCGAGACTCAGCGCGTCGACCGTGTCGCCGACCCGCTCGGCGATGCCCAGGCGCCGCGTCCAGCGTTCGACGGCGGCTGCGGCGTCGGTGCGCGAAAGTCCGTGCAGCTCGGCCAGATACGACAGCTGTGCGCCGACCTTCATCTTGGGGTAGAGCCCGCGTTCCTCAGGCATGTAGCCGACGGTGCGGCGCACGTCCAGGTCGATCGGCTGCTCTCCGATGCGCACCGTGCCAGTGTCCGCGGCGAGCACGCCGAGGATGATCCGCATCGTCGTGGTCTTGCCGGCGCCGTTGCTGCCGACGAACCCGAAGATCTCGCCGGGGCGCACGCTGAAGCCGACGCCGTCGAGCGCGCGGACGGAGCCGTAGGACTTGGAGACTCCGTCGATGGTGAGCACGGCGGGCGTCCGCCGGGGTGCGGGGCCGCGCGCCGGGGCGCTGCCGGCGGTCGAGGGGGTGCTCATGGTGCCTCCGTGGTGTCGTCGGGTTCCGGGTCGGGCCGCGTCCAGGCGAGGATCATCGTCGGCGAGGTGGCGCCGATGAGGATGCCGGTCACCACGAGCAGACCGCCCATGTAGGCGAGCTGCGGCGATTCGACCCCGCCGCTGGAGAGGAACACCAGCACGGCCGCCGGCACGAACACGGTGACCTGCGTGACGGTGAGGCCGATGGATCGGGCGCTGTTGCGCAGCTGGAGCTCGTACTCGTCCAGCGCGCCGCGTGGCGCGTCGCCGCCGCGTCCCGCCACGATCTGCAGCGTCGTCCACAGCACGACCAGCAGCAGGGTCGCCGCCGCCCAGCCGAAGTACGCGCCGGTGTAGTCCCAGTAGGTGAGGACGGCGATCACTGTCATCGCGGCGTACAGCAGCCCCAGCAGGGCGACGAGGACACGGCGCCGGGAGCGGGTGCGCAGCGAGGGGAGCCGTGTGCTGTAGCGCTGCTGCTGCTCGATGAAGCGGCGTGTGCGGTAGGCCTGGTAGCGGTCGAGCGCGGTGAAGTCAGGCATGGTGCTCACCCCTTTCCCGGGCGGGCTCGTGGGGCGGGTGCTCCGGGGTGCGGGCATCCGGCCCGCCGGCCGGCCCCCTGGCGGAGTAGAGCCGCTCGGACAGCGGGGCGAACTCGGTGCGGGAGAAGACGGCCTCCACCGGCAGTGCGAAGACCTCGCAGATGCGCATCGCCAGGTCGAGGCTGGGGTAGTGGTCGCCGCGCTCGAGTGCTCCGACGGTCTGCGGGTTGACCGCGACGGCCTCGGCGAGTTGCGCGCGCGACATCCGGCGCTCGGCGCGCAGTACACCGACCCGGTTGAAGATGGGGCGCGATCGCTCCCGTCGTGCTGCACTCACAGAACGAAGTGTTGTATAAACCCAATGATTATGCAAGTGCACAAAATAGAATGATGGGTGTTCTCGATATAGGGTGTCGAGTGCGCGCGGATCAGACCCCGCCCGGGTAGCCGAGCTGGCGCCACGCCTCGTAACAGGCGACGGCCGCAGAGTTCGACAGGTTCATCGAGCGTCGCCCCGGCAGCATGGGGATGCGCACGGAGCCGGTGACGTGCGGATCGTCCAGCACACGCTGCGGCAGGCCGGTGGTCTCGGAGCCGAACAGCAGCACGTCGCCGTCGCGGTACTCGACCTGCGCGAACGACGTGGGGGTGTGGGTCGTGAACGCGAACACCCGCGCAGGCCCCACCGCATCCCACGCTGCGGCGAGATCCCTGTGCACGAACACCTGCGCCAGGTCGTGGTAGTCGAGGCCCGCGCGGCGCAGGTGGCCGTCGCTGAGCTCGAACCCCAGGGGCTCCACGAGATGCAGCTGCGCGCCCGTGCCGGCCACCATGCGGATGGCATTGCCGGTGTTCGGGGGGATCAGGGGCTCGTGGAACATCACCTTCAGCACGGGGTACAGAATGCCAGCCGGTGCGGTCGCGACTGCGGGCACTGCCGTTCTCGCCGCCGGTCGCGGCCCTGCCCTCCCGTGCGCGGCATTCACGCCGGAACTTCGGGTACGCAACGGGCCGCCGCGGACTACGGTCGTCATACGTGCCGAGTCGCTCGAGAAAGGCCCGCGATGTCCGTGCCGCCGCCTCCATACGATCCTGAGCACCCGCACGGCTCCGGCCCGCCGGACGACACACCCACCGCGTACTCGCAGGTCCCCTACGGTCACCCCGGCCACGCCCAGG
>CAYVJJ010000278.1:0-3975 GCA_964451655.1 uncultured Mycobacteriaceae bacterium
GTGGTCTTCTTGGCCGGACTCGACTTCTTCGCGGCCGTAGCCTTCTTCGCCGGGGACCTCCGTGCCGGAGAGCCGGCCGACGCCGCCCCCGACGGGAGCGTCGGTGCTCCCGAACCGCGTTTGACCGCGACACCGGACGAGCTCAGCTTCTGTCTGCCGGCGACGAGATCCTTGAACTGCGCGCCGGGACGGAACGCGGGCACCCGCGTCGCACGCACTTTCACGGTCTCGCCCGTGCGGGGGTTCCGTGCCACCCGCGGGGCCCTCTTGCGCTTCTCGAACACGCCGAAGCCCGTGATCGTCACGTTCTCACCGCTGTGCACTGCGCGTACGACGGTGTCGACGAAGCCTTCGACCACCGCGGTGGTGGTACGGCGATCGGTTCCGAGCTTTTCCACCAGACCGTCGATGAGTTCTGCCTTGTTCATCAGAAACCTCCCCTGACCGTGGCCCTGTCTCGGACCGTTTGCACGCCACGATAAACCGGGAATGCCGCGCCCGTAGGCTTACACAGCAAACTTGATCCGCGATTCTAACGTGCAATTGCCCTCAGGGCAGGACTTCCGCGCCCGGGAGCGTCGGGGAGCGGTCGTGTCAGTTCGCCGAAGGCACGGGCGAAGTCACGGGCTTCCAGTGCGGACGTTGATTTTCGAATGCGGTGATCGCATCCTCCACCCGCAGCGTCAGGCCGATGTCGTCGAGCCCTTCAAGCAGACGCCACCGGGTGTAATCGTCGATCTCGAAGGGAACCACCAGGGTTCCTGCACTCACGGTCTTCGCCTGCAGGTCCACGGTCACCTCCGTGCCCGGCCGCTCTTCGAGGACCTTCCAGAGCAACTCCACGTCGTGCTGCTCGACCTGGGCCGCCACCAGCCCCTGCTTGCCGGCGTTGCCCCGGAAGATGTCGGCGAAGCGCGGCGAGATGACCACCCGGAAGCCGTAATCCGACAGCGCCCACACCGCGTGCTCGCGCGAGGATCCGGTGCCGAAATCGGGTCCGGCCACCAGTACCGAACCGCGGTCGAACGGAGCGGTATTGAGAATGAATTCCGGGTCACCGCGCCATGCGGCGAAGAGCGCGTCCTCGAATCCCGTCCGCGTCACCCGCTTGAGGTATACGGCCGGAATGATCTGGTCGGTATCGACATTCGAGCGCCGCAGGGGCACGCCGATACCGGTGTGGGTGATGAAGGGTTCCATTGCTTCTGTTCCCGTCTGTGTTGTGCGAGGGCGTCGGGAGCGCGGTCGCGCGGCCGGCCGCTAGGAAAGGTCCGCGGGGGCCGACAGAGTGCCGCGGACCGCGGTGGCGGCGGCGACTGCGGGCGACACCAGATGCGTGCGCCCGCCTTTGCCTTGCCTGCCTTCGAAGTTGCGGTTGGACGTCGACGCGCACCGCTGCCCCGGCGAGAGCTGGTCCGGGTTCATACCCAGGCACATCGAGCAACCGGCCTGCCGCCATTCGGCCCCCGCGGCTTCGAAGATCCGGCCCAGCCCCTCGTCTTCAGCCTGGGCCCGCACCCGCATCGAACCGGGCACCACGAGCATCCGCACGCCGTCCGCCACCGTGCGCCCGCGCAGCACGTCGGCCACGATCCGCAGATCCTCGATACGCCCGTTGGTGCAGGACCCGACGAAAACGGTGTCCACGGCGACGTCCCGCAGAGGGGTTCCGGGCCGCAGATCCATGTATTCCAGCGCCGAATCCACGGCGGCGGCCTCATCGGCGTCGGCGATCGCTGCGGGGTCCGGGACCGACTCGCCCAGCGGCGATCCCTGACCGGGGTTGGTACCCCAGGTGACGAAGGGGGTGAGCGCCGAGGCGTCGATGCGGACCTCCTTGTCGAACACGGCGTCCTCATCGGTGCGCAGGCTGCGCCAATGCTCCACCGCCGTGTCCCAGTCCGCGCCGTGCGGCGCGTGCGGGCGGCCTTTGATGAACTCGAAGGTCGTCTCGTCGGGTGCCACCATCCCCGCCCGCGCCCCGGCCTCGATGGACATGTTGCACACGGTCATCCGTGCTTCCATCGAGAGCTCGCGGATCGCCTCGCCCCGGTATTCGATGACGTGGCCCTGACCGCCACCGGTACCGATCTCGGCGATCACGGCGAGGATCAGGTCCTTCGCCGTCACCCCTTCCGGCAGCGAGCCGTCGACGGTGACGGCCATGGTCTTGAACGGGCGCAAAGACAGCGTCTGCGTCGCCATCACGTGTTCCACCTCGGAGGTTCCTATCCCCATCGCCAGTGCCCCGAAGGCACCGTGGGTCGAGGTGTGGCTGTCGCCGCAGACCACGGTCATCCCCGGCTGCGTCAGCCCCAGTTGCGGGCCCACCACGTGCACGATGCCCTGGTCGATGTCGCCCATCGGATGCAGGCGCACGCCGAACTCCTCGCAGTTGCGCCGCAGGGTGTCCACCTGGGTGCGCGAAGTGACGTCGGCGATCGGCTTGTCGATGTCGACCGTGGGGACGTTGTGGTCCTCGGTGGCGATGGTCAGATCCGGACGGCGCAGGCCCCTGCCCGCGAGCCGCAGGCCCTCGAACGCCTGCGGGCTGGTGACCTCGTGCACCAGGTGCAGGTCGATATAGATCAGATCCGGTTTGCGCTGTGCGCCCTCGCCCTCACCGCGGACGACGACGTGCTCGTCCCACACCTTCTCCGCGAGCGTTCGGGGCCCGGACGCCCGGCCTGCTGCATCACTCATGCCGCTTGATTCCCTTCGATGCGCCGTCCCGGTGCGGGCACACGCGGGACCGAAGTTCGTATCTCACTATTCGGGACGATAATATCGTTCTGTGAGACATTCTAGCGGCATCGGCGTGCTCGACAAGGCCATGGGGGTGCTGCAGGCCGCCGCGGAACGGCCATGCAACCTCTCCGACCTCTGCACGCGCACCGCATTGCCACGCGCTACCGCCCATCGCCTCGCAGTGGGACTGGAGATGCACGGCATGCTGGTGCGCGATCAGGACGGCCTGTGGCAGATCGGGCCGCGGATCGGCGAGCTCGCCGCCGCGGTACAGGACCCTCTGCTCGAGGCCGCCGCACATATCCTCCCCCGCCTCCGCGACATCACCGGCGAGTCGGTGCAGTTGTACCGGCGCGACGGCACCGAACGCGTGTGCGTCGCCAGCGCGGAGCCGCCGTCCGGGCTCCGGGATACCGTCCCCACCGGTACGCGGCTTCCCATGACGGCCGGCTCAGGCGCGAAGATCCTGACGGCGTGGTGCGCCGATCACGTCCGCCGGGACCTGCTGGCGGAGGCCCGGTTCACCGAGCGCACGCTGGCCGAGGTGCGGCGCCGCGGCTGGGCGCAGTCCACCGCCGAACGGGAACAGGGTGTCGCCAGCGTGGCGGCTCCGATCCGTGACCGCCGAGGTGCCGTCGTGGCCGCGGTGTCCGTGTCGGGCCCGACCGATCGGATCGGTCGCAGACCGGGCACACGCTGGGCCGACGACCTTCTCGCCGCCGCGGACGCGCTGCAACGGCGCCTGTAGCCGCGAATACTCGGCTAACGGACGCTGCGCTGCACCGATATACTCTCCGGGCGGCGCGGCTGTGGCGGCGGCGCCCGCAACAGTCATGCACTGCGGTGCTGTCAGGAAAGGACCTGCCCATGCCCCCAGACGAGATCGTCGGTTCCAGCCTCGGAATCCCCGCATTCTTCATCGTGAAGCTCGCGCAGCTCTCCGTCGTCCTGCAGGGACGCGCGGGCCTGGAGTCGATGCTCAGCTGATGCACCGCGGCACCGCCGCAAGCACGGCCTGATACCCGCCCCCGCAGCCGCATGCTGCGGGGGCGGAGTCGTCTTCGCCGGCGTGTCCAGGCGCCGCACACGCGCCACGCCCGCCCCAGTGGCCCGCAGCGGGCGGGGCGGCACCGACGAGTTCGGGGCCACCCTGTGCAGGGTGGCCCCGATTCTGGTAGCCCCGACGGGATTCGAACCCGCGTTACCGCCTTGAGAGGGCGGCGTCCT
>CAYVJJ010000279.1:0-2682 GCA_964451655.1 uncultured Mycobacteriaceae bacterium
CCTGGCCGGCAGATCACTCGACAGACGAGGAATGACCTAGTGTCCACGTACACCCCGAAGGCCGGTGACGTCACCCACCAGTGGTACGTCATCGACGCCACCGATGTGGTGCTCGGGCGGCTCGCGAGCCAGGCCGCGACGCTGCTCCGCGGCAAGCACAAGCCCACCTACACCCCCAATACGGACGGCGGGGACTACGTCGTCGTCGTCAACGCCGAGAAGATCGCGCTGTCCGGCACCAAGGCGTCGGACAAGCGCAGCTACCGGCACTCCGGCCACCCGGGCGGACTGAAGTCCCTCTCGGCCGGTGAGATGATCGCCAAGCACCCGGACCGCTTCGTCGAGGACGCGATCAAGGGCATGCTTCCGCACACCAAGCTCGGCCGCGCGATGGCCTCGAAGCTGAAGGTGTATGCGGGCCCCGAGCACCCCCACGCCGCGCAGAAGCCGGTGCCGTTCGAGATCAAGCAGGTGTCCCAGTGACGGCGCCGGAGGAGCAGAACGTGACCAACCCCGAGAACGAGGGGCTGCAGGCCCCCATCGCCGACAGCGTCGAGGTCGTCGACGAGGGCTACGAGGTGGCGGACGAGACCGTCGCCCCGCCGGTCCCGCAGCTGGGAGGCGACCGCCCGGTGCAGACCGTCGGGCGGCGCAAGGAGGCCGTGGCCCGCGTGCGTCTGCAGCCCGGCACCGGCGGATTCACCCTCAACGGCCGCGCCATCGAGGACTACTTCCCGAACAAGCTGCATCAGCAGCTGGTGAAGTCGCCGCTGGTACTGGTCGAGCGTGAGCAGACCTTCGACATCCATGCGCGGCTCCACGGCGGCGGGCCGTCCGGCCAGGCCGGTGCGCTGCGTCTGGCCATCGCCCGCGCGCTGGTCGAGGTGCAGCCGGAGGACCGCACCGCGCTCAAGTCCGCGGGGTTCCTCACCCGCGACGCGCGTGCCGTCGAGCGCAAGAAGTACGGCCTGAAGAAGGCCCGCAAGGCCTCGCAGTACTCCAAGCGTTGATCGGGACCGCCGCCGGCCGTGCAGTGGCAGGCCCGCGGCGTCCCACGCGGCAGACCGGGGGCGGGCGTCGGGAACGATCCGGCGCCCGCCCCCGGTTCCTGTCTTCTGCGGCAGCGCGTGGCGTTGCACGCATCCATCCGGCAAGGGTTTCAGACGGACCGGGCGGTGGCGGCCCGACCGGCGATGCCCTCATCGACCGGCAGGCGGTTCCGCAGGAAGGGCCTCAACGGACATGGCACGACTCTTCGGCACGGACGGGGTCCGCGGGGAAGCGAACTCCACTCTGACCGCGGACCTCGCGTTGGCGCTGGCGGAGGCAGCGGCCTGCGTCCTGGCGGCGCCGTCGTCCGGCTCCGCCCGCCCGGTGGCGGTGGTGGGCCGCGACCCGCGGGCCAGCGGCGAGATGCTGCAGTCGGCGGTGTGCGCGGGGCTCGCCGCGTCCGGCGTCGATGTTCTCCGCGTGGGCGTGGTGCCCACGCCGGCCGTCGCGTACCTCACCGCCGCCTACGAGGCGGACATGGGGGTGATGATCTCCGCGTCGCACAACCCGATGCCGGACAACGGCATCAAGATCTTCGGTCCCGGCGGGCACAAGCTCGACGACGCCGTGGAGGACCGGATCGAGCAGCTCCTGCGGCCGGGGAGCGAACCGCAGCGCCGCGCATACCGGCCGACGGGCACGGCCATCGGTCGGGTGCGCAGCGCCCCGGAGGCGCTCGACCGGTACCTTCAGCACCTGTCGGGCGCCGTCGGCTCCTCGCTCACCGGGCTGACCGTCGTGGTCGACTGCGCCAACGGTGCCGCCCACCGCGCCGCCCCCCTGGCCTACAAGGCGGCCGGCGCGAACGTCGTCTCCATCCACGACGAACCGGACGGCCTGAACATCAACGACCGATGCGGGTCGACGCACCTGGACGATGTACGGCGCGCGGTGGTGGACCAGGGTGCTGACCTGGGTCTCGCCCACGACGGCGACGCGGACCGCTGCCTGGCGGTGGACGCCGAGGGCAATGTCGTAGACGGCGACGTGATCATGGCGATTCTGGCCGTGGGCATGCGTGAGGCAGGCGAACTGGCGCAGGACACCCTCGTCGCCACCGTGATGAGCAACCTCGGCTTGCACCTGGGGATGGAGGCCGCCGGCATATCGGTGCGCACTACCGCAGTAGGCGACCGGTACGTGCTCGAGGAGCTGCGGCGCGGCTCCTTCAGTCTGGGAGGCGAGCAGTCGGGCCATGTGGTGCTGCCGGACCACGGCACCACCGGGGACGGCATCCTGACCGGCCTCAAGCTGATGGCGCGCATGGCGGCGACGGGAAGCTCCCTCGCGGAGCTGACCAAGGTGATGACCGTACTGCCGCAGGTGCTCGTCAATGTGCGCGTGGAGGACAAGCACGCGGTGACGGACGCGCCGGCGGTGAGCGAGGCGGTGCGCCGCGCGGAGACGGAATTGGCCGGGCGGGGCCGGGTGCTGCTGCGGCCGTCGGGCACCGAGCAGCTGGTGCGGGTCATGGTCGAGGCGGAGGACATCGCGGTCGCACGCCGCCTCGCGGACGAGTTGTCGACGGCGGTCTCCGAACTCTGACGGCCCGGGTGCGGTAATGTCCGGTGGCGACCGGCGGGGGCCGGGAGTGCGGGGCGGGGACGCTGCGGGGATCGGCGGGCGCAGAGG
>CAYVJJ010000279.1:2782-3971 GCA_964451655.1 uncultured Mycobacteriaceae bacterium
GGGGATCGGCGGGCGCAGAGGACCGACGAAAACGGGGGGGACGATGGGGGAGAGTGATTCGACGCCCGGCTACGGGGCCGTCAGCGTAAACGGTGCAGAAGCCGCGGCGTTGATCTGCGCCTTGACCGAGAGCGGGGAGGAGTCGGGACGGGTCGCGGCCGGGCTTCGGTGCGGGCCGGTCATGTCCGATGACGACGGCACTTCGCATGCGGAGGGCGCTGTCCACGGAGACGGTGGTGGCCGTGCTGTCGACGTTCTGCACTCCTACGCGGCCCGCGCGGAGCGGGCGGCGGAGCAGTGGTCGGCGGCCCTGGAGGCGTGTGCACGGCACCTGGACTCGACGGTGCGCGCCGTGTCGGAGGCGGACTCCCTGACTGCGGAGGCGCTGGGGACAGAGGTGGAGTCGCAGGTCGGCGGGACGATGCGGTGGTGAGCGTGCGGGAACTGCCGGCCCCGTGGGGGCTGCTGCTGGGCGGGGCCGGTCCCGGAGGCGCCGGGTCCCCGGCCGCGGGGGACGTTCTGCGGTCATGGGACCACGCGGCCGGTGCGGACCCGGCGGTGCTGCGGAGGTGTGCGCGATGGTGTGATGCACGGGCCGGCGAACTGGAAGGCCTGACCGAGTCCGGCCGTGCGCTTCCGGAACGCGTGGGCCGTGCACCGGGCGGTGGCCCGGCGGCGGAGGATCTGCGCGCGGGACTGTGCGCGCTCGAGGGGCACGCGGGGGTGCTGCGGGAGGCGGCGGCGGCACTGCGTGCAGGTGCGGTGGCGGTGGAGACCGTCCGCGACCGGCACGAGGACGCACTGTCCGCCGCGGCGCGCGCCCTCTGCGCACCGGGCGCCTCCGCCGGGCGCGGGCCGGGGGAGACCGGGGTGCCGGCAGGGGAGGTGCGCGGTGTCTTCGACCGATCCTGCGTGCACTCGGCGGCGGCGATGCGGCGGATCGACGAGGTGCTGTCCGAGGCCCTCACCGCGGGACTGGCGCATGTTTGAACAGCGATTCGACCACATATGCGCGGAACACGCCGAGGCGATGGAGGCCATTGAACATCAGGTCCGGCAGGTGGTGGCCCGGCGGAAACGTCAGGACGCGGCGTCCGGGCGGCAGCGCACGGTGTCGCGCGCGGTACCGCCGCAGGCCGGGTTCGACAGGCCGGACGAGCCTGCGCCCCCAGTGCCGGAGTCCGCTGTA
>CAYVJJ010000280.1:0-3968 GCA_964451655.1 uncultured Mycobacteriaceae bacterium
GTTCTTGATGATCTCTTCCTGGCTGATAGCCATGGCTTCGGTCCCTTCTGTCGGTCCTGCTCGTCGGTTGTCGGTCCGGGCCGGATGGAGTCGGTGCGCAGGCCCGGGTGCGCGGAACAGGGGTCCGGCCGGTCAGGTCGGCGCGGACACGGCGTCGAGATCGTCCGGGGCGTTGACCGCGACCGACGGCACCCCGCGCAGCTCGCGCTTGGCGATGCCGACCAGGGTCCCCGCGGGCGGGTACTCGACGATGGACGTGACCTCCGCAGAGCGGAGGGCGGCCGAGCACAGGTCCCACCGGACCGGACTCGTGATCTGGTCGACCAGGCGCCGCAACGCGTCGGCACCCGTCTGCACCACGGCGCCGTCCGCGTTGGACAGCAGGGGCATGCCGGGATCCGACGGACTGACCTCCGCGGCGGCGGCCGCGAACTCCTCGCGCGCCGGGGCCATATAGCGCGTGTGGAAGGCGCCGGCCACGGCGAGGGGCCGCAGGCGCGCCCGTGCCGGGGGGTCCGCTGCGAGCTTCTCGAGCGCGCCCACCGCTCCGGCGGCCACGATCTGGCCCTTCGCGTTGCGGTTGGCCGGAGTGAGGTCCAGCTCTTCGAGCCGCGCCAGGACCTCGGACTCATCGCCGCCGAGCAGCGCGGTCATGCCGGTGGGCTCGGAGGCGCACGCGCGGGCCATCGCCCGCCCGCGCACCGCGGCGAGGCGCACGGCCTGCTCATCGGTGAGCACGCCGGCGATCGCGGCGGCGGCGAGCTCACCGATCGAATGCCCGGCGGTGATGGCCGACTCCGGGGCGTGGCCGAGCGCCTGCAGCCGCCGGTGCGCGATCAGCGCGGAGGCCACCACCAGAGGCTGGGTCACGGAGGTGTCGGTGATCTCGGCGGCTTCGGCGACGGTCCCGAGCCGCACGAGATCGAGGCCGGTGACCTCGGACCACGCGGCGAGTCGGTCGCGGACGCCGGGCGTCTCCAGCCACGGCGCCAGCGTTCCGGGCTTCTGGGATCCCTGTCCGGGGGCGAGCAGTGCTTTCACGCTGTACAGACAACACCGTCGAAGGGGGTTTCCGGAGTGTCGGCAGAAACCAACGTTACCGATATGTTTTGTGTGAAACCTACAAATCCAGGCGAAATTCGCACCCATCTCCCGAACGCGCGTTTGCGTTACATCATGGGTCCGGTGTTTCTGGTGTGACGGAAGTGAGCGGCTTTACGCCCGCTTTCACCATCCGATGGACCGAAAACGCCACACGAAGGACGTAGGCGTCCCGGGAATCAGTGGGATCACGGCCGGTGACCGAGGTGATCTTCCGGAGCCTGTACCGGACGGTATTTGGATGGACATACAACCCCCTGGCGCAGGCCTCGATGGAACCGCCCGCGTCCAGGTAGCCGTCGAGCGTCTCGGGCAGCCCGCCGCCGGCGGCCAGGAGAGGCTGGACGACACCGCGGTCGAGTTCGTCCAGGGCCGACCTGTCACCGATCAGCGCCCGCTCGGGCAGCAGGTCGGAGGCGGGGACGGGCCGCGGGGCCCCCGGCCATCCGACGGCGCTCTGGTATCCGCGCAAGGCCTCCAGCGCGCTCTCGTGGGCCAGGGCGAGTCCGGGGACTGTGGAGCCGACCACCACGGGTCCGTGGTCGAACGAGTCGAGGAGTCCGGAGAGGAAGACACCGCCGTCGAACACCTCGCCGCTGACCACCACCACGAGCCGATAGCCCTGCACCACCGCCAGCACGGAGCGGCCGTCGGCGCGCGCGAGCGAGTGCACGCGCTCGACGGCCTCGCCGCTGTAGTCCAGGGCCGGGGCACCCACGAGCACGGTGACCGGCGCCGTCGTCTGCCAGTTGAGGGTGGCCGCCTGGGAGAGCATCGCCGGGCCGGTGTCGCCGCGGACGATCGCATCCACCACCATCGCCTCGAGGCGGGTGTCCCAGGCGCCGCGCGACTCGGCCGCGGATGCATACACCGCGGCCGCCGCGAATCCGAGGTCGCGGCCGTACCGGAGCACCGCCTCGGTCAGCGCCACCAACTGGACGTCGTCGCGCGCCATCAACGGCAGCCACTGCTCGAAGAACTCCATGGCCACCCGCACCATCTCGACCGTCTCGCTCAAGCGGACCTTGCGGGTGAGGTCCTGCGGGACGACGCGGAAGGCCTCGACGGTGGAGAAGATGTCGCCGTCCGGGTCGTGCAGCCAGTCGACGAAGTTGGCGACGGCCGTCTGCACCACCATCTGCACGTCGGCCCGCTGCGAGGCGTCGAGGGAGGTCACGAACGGCAGCTGCGACTCCATCGACCGCATCGCCTCGACCGCGAGCCGGCGCGAGCTGCGCTTGATCCGGCGGAGGAGGGCCTCCGAGAGGATCGGGTCAGGGGACGGGCCGGTCATAGACGTCGACGCTACCGTGGCCGCGCCCGCCGGGGCGCCGGGCCGGCGGGCGCGGCCGGCGTGCCGGTCCTGCGCCGCGCCCACGGGCCCGGGTCCGGGTCAGTCGACGTCGACGTCCGCGTTCTGTTCGGGGGCGGGCAGGACCTCGGCGATCCGGTAGCGGCGTGCGGCCTCCACCGGGGCGGAACGGTCCACGCTGCCCTGGTGTGCGAGCGCCTGGAGGACGGCCACCACCACCGACTCCGCGTCGACGTTGAAGAAGCGGCGCGCGCCCTCGCGGGTGTCGGAGAACCCGAACCCGTCCGTGCCGAGCGAGGTGTAGTCGCCCGGGATCCACTGGCGGATCTGGTCGGGTACCTGTCGCATCCAGTCGGAGACGGCGACGAACGGCCCGTTCTCCTCGGCGAGAACCTGCTGCAGATAGGGGATGCGGGGCTCCGCAGACGGGTCGCGCAAGGCGTCGCGTTCGCACTCGATGCCGTCGCGGCGCAGCTCGGACCACGAGGTCACCGACCACACCCCGGCGGACACGCCCCACTGTTCGGCCAGGATCTCCCGGGCCCGACGCGCCCACGGCAGGCCGACCCCGGAGGCCAGGATCTGCGCGTGGGGGCCGTCGCCCTCCGGCTGATCGACCCGGTAGATCCCCTTGAGCAGTCCCTCGACGTCGAGGTCCTCGGGCTCAGCCGGCTGGACCATCGGCTCGTTGTAGATGGTCAGGTAGTAGTAGACGTCCTCGCCGCCGAACCCGGGGGTCATGGTGCCGTCGGGGCCGACCGTCCCGCCGTACATCCGGCGCAGGCCGTCCTTGATGATGTGGCCGAGCTCGTAGGCGTAGGCCGGGTCGTAGGCGACGGCGCCCGGGTTGGTGGCGGCCAGGATCAGCGAGTGCCCGTCCGCGTGCTGGAGGCCCTCACCGGTCAACGTGGTGCGTCCGGCCGTCGCGCCCAGCACGAATCCGCGCGTCATCTGGTCGGACGCCGCCCAGAACCCGTCGCCGGTGCGCTGGAAGCCGAACATCGAGTAGAAGATGTACACCGGGATCATCGGGATCCCGTGGGTGGCGTACGAGGTGCCGACGGCGGTGAACGACGCGACGGCACCGGCCTCGTTGATGCCCTCGTGCAGGATCTGGCCGACCTCGGACTCCTTGTACGCGAGCATCAGATCCGCATCGACCGAGGTGTACGTCTGGCCGTTGGGGTTGTAGATCTTCAGCGACGGGAACCAGGAGTCCATGCCGAAGGTGCGGGCCTCGTCGGGGATGATCGGGACGATCCGCCAACCGATCTCCTTGTCGCGCAACAGTTCCTTGAACACCCGCACGAGTGCCATCGTCGTGGCGACCTCCTGCTTGCCCGAGCCCTTCTTGACCACCTCGTAGGGCTTGTCGCCCGGCAGGGTGAGGGGCTTGGCGTCGGTGCGCCGCTCGGGCACGAACCCGCCCAGGGCCTTGCGGCGGTCGAGCATGTACTGGATCTCCGGGGCCGCGTCGCCCGGATAGTAGTACGGCGGCAGGTACGGGTCCTGCTCGAGCTCCTTGTCCGCCACGGGGATCCGCATCTTGTCGCGG
>CAYVJJ010000281.1:0-3959 GCA_964451655.1 uncultured Mycobacteriaceae bacterium
CCACCGAGGCCGCCGTCCGCGACGAGCCCACCCGCGGCACCGAGCGCGCGCGACCGCAGCTGACGGACCTGTCCACCGAGGCGCTGGGTGCGATGGCGGACGACCAGGGCCCGGCCACCGCGCCCTCGGAGGTCTCGACCGTCTCGACCACCACCGGCCGCCGCCGGGCACGCCCCCGCAGCGGCACGACCCGCCTCGCCGACGGCCTGGTGGAGGTCCCGCTGGTGCAGCACACCGACCCGGAGTCGGCGCTGCTCGAGGATCCCGTCGTCGCCGAGGGCAAGCGGTACTGCGGCTCGTGCGGGCAGCCGGTGGGACGCACGACCGCGACCGGGCCCGGCCCGGTGCAGGGGACGTGCGGCAAATGCGGCGCCTCGTTCGACTTCACCCCCATGCTGCGGCCCGGCGATCTGATCGCCGGGCAGTACGAAGTGCGCGGCTGCCTGGCGCACGGGGGCCTGGGCTGGATCTATCTGGCCATGGACCGCAACGTCAGCGACCGGTGGGTGGTGCTCAAGGGCCTGCTGCACTCGCAGGATCCGGCGGCGCAGGCGGTCGCGGTGGCCGAGCGCGAGTTCCTCGCGGAGCTGTCGCATCCGAGCATCGTGAAGATCTTCAACTTCGTCGAGCACCCCAAGCCGGACGGCTCGCCGGTGGGGTACATCGTGATGGAGTTCGTCGGGGGCACCACGCTGAAGAAGCTGCGCCACGGCGACGAGCACCTGCCGCTGGAGCACGCCATCGCCTACGTGCTCGAGATCCTGCCCGCCCTCGAGTACATGCACGCCTCCGGACTGGTCTACAACGACCTCAAGCCGGACAACATCATGGTGGGCGAGGACCAGGTCAAGCTCATCGACATGGGCGCGGTCGCGGGCATCGGCGACTACGGGTACATCTACGGCACCCAGGGTTTCCAGGCCCCGGAGATCCTCGAGACCGGCCCGACCGCCGCCACCGACATCTTCACCGTGGGCCGGACCCTGGCGGTGCTCACCGTCGACATCGCCAAGGACAAGGGCCGCTACGTCGACGGCATTCCGCGCCCGGAGGACGAGCCGCTGTTCGCGGAGAACGAGTTCTTCTACCGTCTGCTGATGCGGTGCCTGGACCCGGACGCGGACAACCGCTATCCGTCCGCCTCGGCGCTGGCGCGCGACCTGCGCGGCGTGCTGCGCGAGATCGTCTCCGCGCGCACCGCCACCCCGCATCCGGCGATCTCGGCGCTGTTCAGCCCCCCGCGCACCACCTTCGGCACCGATCTGGCCGTCGCCCGCACCGACCGGCTGGTGGACGAGGACGCGGAGCAGCCGCATGTGCGGCCCCGCACCGTCGCCCACGCGCTGCCGGTGCCGCTGGTGCCGGCGCACGACCCGGCCGCCGAGCACCTGGCGGCCACCGTGCACAGCCGGCCCGAGGAGATGCTGGACATGCTGCGACGGCTGCGCGAGGACGAGGACCCGGGAGTGCGGGACTCCGCGGAGATCCCGCTGGCCGAGGTGCGGGCGTTCCTGGACCTCGACGAACCCGAGCACGCCAGGGAACTGCTCACCCGGCTGCGCGCGGACCGCATGCACGACTGGAGATTCGACTGGCTCACCGGCGTCGCCCGGCTCCAGGAGGGCGAATACCAGGATGCGTTCACGTCGTTCGACGCCGTGCTCACGGCGCTCCCCGGCGAGGCCGCGCCCAAGCTGGCCGCGGCCGCCACCGCCGAGATCATCCTCGACCGGTGGGACAGCGACTCCCCCGGGCAATGGCGGGACCTGGCCGAGCGTTTCTACCGCCGGCTGTGGCGCACCGACCGCGCCGTGGTGGCCGCGGCGTTCGGCCTGGCGCGCCAGCTGGTGGGGCGCGGGGACATCTCCGGCGCTGTGGCGGCGTTGGACCAGGTGCCCATGAGCTCCCGGCACCGGGACGAGGCGCAGATGACGGCGGTCCTCGCGCTCATCGACCAGAGGTCGATCTCCACCATCACCGACGACCAGATCACCGATGCGGGCGCGCGCATCGCCCTGCTCCCCGCGGACGACCGGCGCACCCTGCAGCTACGGGCGCTGGCGATGGGCGTCGCACTCGAATGGCTGCGTCACGGGCACACCACCCGGCAGACGCACCTGCTGGGCGCACCGTTCACGGAGAACGGGCTGCGGGCCGACGCGGAGCACACGCTGCGCATGCTCGCCCGGTCCGTGCGGGAGAACCGCCGTCGCTACCGGCTCGTCGATCTCGCGAACCGGGTCCGTCCGCGCACGTGGGTCTGAGCGGGAACCCGGGTCCGCCCGCGCTTATTTCATTGAGTTTCATTCCGGCATCGTCGATTTCGTGATGCCGGAGGTGCCGCGATGCCGTAGTGTCCGCAGCATCATCCCGCTGCGTCGATGGGGGTCGGCGATGTTCAGACCGTGGTCCGGCAAGGGCGGGCGCCCGCGAGTCCGTGCACGATCCGCGTGCCGCGGGCTGCGCGCCGCACTCGTCGGCCTGGCGGCGGCCGCGCTGATCGCGGTCCCGGCCGCGCCCGCATCGGCGGCGCCGCCGCACGTCACCGGAATCACCGAGACGGCGCCGCAGATCCTCACGGTGGACGTCTACTCGCCCAGCATGGACCGGGTCGTGTCGAACACCGTGCTCACGCCCCCGGGCGGCGGGCCCGCACCGGTGCTGTATCTGCTGGGCGGGGTGCGCGGCGGCACCGACGGCGTCTCGTGGCTCAACGACTCGAACTACGAGCAATTCTTCGCCGACAAGAACGTCTACGTGGTCACGCCCACGGGCGGGCCGTTCAGCGAGTACACCGACTGGCACTTCGACGACCCGATCCTGGGCCCCGCCCAGGGCAACCAGTGGCAGACGTACCTGACCCGCGAGCTGCCGCCCGCCATCGACGCCGCATTCGCGACCACGGGGCGCAACGCAGTTGCGGGGCTGTCGATGTCGGCGGGGCCGGCCATCGACCTGGCCATCCAGGCGCCCGGCCTGTACCAGGCGGCGGGAGCCTACAGCGGCTGCCCCATCAACGGCGGCCTGTTCGGTACGGCCCAGGTGTCGTCCGTGGTGCTCGCGGGCGGGGGCAGCGCCTCGAACATGTGGGGGCTGCCCGGCGGCCCCGGATGGGCCGCACACGACCCGTTCGCCCGCGCCGGCGAGCTGCGGGGCACCGCCGTCTACCTGGGCTCCGCGTCCGGGATCCCCGGGGAGGTCGACAGGCTCCGGCCCGAGCAGCTCTTCGGCGCCGCCACCGGCGGGGGCTCGGTGGAGGCGATAGCCGACGCGTGCACCGCGGCGTTCTCGCGCCGGCTGGACGAGGTGGGGGTGCCCCACACGTTCGTGCACCGCGACCGCGGCGCGCACACCTGGGGCCTGTTCGAGGCGGAGATGCGCGAATCCTGGTCCACCACCATCGGGCCCGCCCTGGGCGCGGCCTGACGGGCGGCGGCGCGGTCAGCTGCAGATATCGCGCAGCTTCTCGATCAGCGCGATGCGGCCCGCGGCGTCCGACGCCATCGGCGCGACGTTCAGCGTGGTCACACCCGCCTCGGCGAACGCCGCGACCCGTTCACGCACATACGATTCCGGACCGATGAGGCTGACGCCGCGCACCAGTTCGTCGGGCAGCGCGGCGGCCGCCTCCTCCTTGCGGCCCGCCAGATAGAGGTCCTGCACGATCTCCGCCTCGCGGCCGAAGCCGTAATTGGTGGCCAGCGTGGTGTAGAAGTTCTTGCCCTTGGCCCCCATGCCGCCGATGTAGAGGGCCAGGTGGGGGCGGACCCACTCGTGCATGTGGTCGACGTCGTCGCCGATGGCCAGGACGGGGCTCGCCAAAATGTCGAGCTCCCCGAGCGACGGGTCGCGCTTGGCCTTGCCCTCGGCCAGCGCCTCGCCCCAAGCCTGCTGCGCCTTCTCGGGGAAGAAGAAGATGGGCTGCCAGCCGTTGGCCAGCTCCGCGGTGAGCGCGACGT
>CAYVJJ010000282.1:0-3948 GCA_964451655.1 uncultured Mycobacteriaceae bacterium
CGAAGTCGCCGTGCCCGCTGGTCTGCGAGATCGCCGCCTGCGACGGATAGATGCGCGGACCGGTGAGCTTGCCTTCGTCGATGACGGTCTTGATGCCCGCCGTGTCCCCCGCCATGTCGCGCACCGCGGTGAACCCGCGCATCAGCATGTTGCGGGCCTCCACCACGGTGTTCGCCGCCTGCAGCGTCTGCGACCCGGCGACCATCTCCAGCATGTTGTTGGCGTTGCCGACCAAGTGGACGTGCGCATCGCTCATCCCCGGCATGAGCACCCGGTCGCCGCCGTCGATCACCGTGGTCTCGTCGCCTTCGCCGACGGAGACGGGGGAGGCCGACACCGCGGCGATACGAGCACCCTCTATGAGGACGTGTCCGGTGGTGAGCCCGTCGGATACGCCGTCGAAAACGCGTACGTTCTGGATGATCACCCTCGAGCCTGCGCCCGGTTTCTCGGTCATGCCGGGAAGGTAGCACCGCAGGGAAGGGGAAACGGCGGAATTGACGGCAATGGAAATTTATTCCGCACAACCTGGTCGGCCGGGTTTTACTACGATAAACTCATTGGGTTGTCATGCGGCGATTTCGTTCTGATCGGCCGGATCCTCGTCACCGGCCGGGCCCACGTAGAAGACCGACGCGACGAAGAAGCACACCGCGCCGATCAGGGTGCCCAGGTTCGCCAGATGCGTGTCCACGGTGGCACCGTCCGCGTAGACGAAGGCGCCCACGGCGGAGATCCCGAACGCGATGCACCCGATCAGGTTCGACCAGCCGCTCAGCGTATCGCGGTAGATCAGACCCATGAGCTCGTGCGCGCGCAGCAGCCCCAGCATGGCGAAGACGGCGCTGACGAGGAACGCCACCGACCCCGCCGCATCCGGGACCCATACGTTGACCTGCTCGGCGCGCACGGCGTGCGCATGGATGGCGGCACCGGTGCTGACATTGAACAGGATCGTGCCGACGAACTGCGCGGACGCCACCAGCCAGACCGCACTGATCGCGGTGCCGCCCCCGTACGGGATGAGGCGCGGGCCGGCGCGCAGGAGCTGTATGAACGCCGCGCCGGTGAAGAACCACGAGCCGATGAAGAACACGGTGTTCGTGGCGGTAGCACCCATCAATGAGGCCAGCCCGGGCACCGCGCCGACAGCGAAGAACGTCGATCCGATGCAGAATCCGACCGACTGCAACCGCAATGTGGGGCGAATCAGCATGCATACACGATACCGGCATACACGTGTATTCATTCGATTGTTCTGGGAACGGATTACCGCGTCCGGATGTCGTCGACCGGACGGGCAGCGGCCGGCACCGCGCCGCCGACCACGCGGGGGTCAGCCACGTGGGGGTCAGGGTCAGCCCTGTGCGGTTCCGAGCTTGGGCGGCAGTGTGAAGAGCGTGACGACACCGACGACGATGAGCAGAATGCCGCCGAACATGGCGAACGTCGCGATCGCGACGGCGGGCATGGCCAGCACGATGATGCCCGCGATCACCGAGAGCACGGAGCCCACGATGTAGAGCCATCGCGGGCCGACGGTGGCACGGTCACGGCCGGAGAACAACGCACTGACGCCGTCGAAGATCCAGCCGATGCCGATGAAGACCGTCAGCACCCACAGCGCGCTGCCGGGGTGGAACAGGCACACGACGCCCGCGATCGCCACCAGGGCACCGAGGATTCCGATGGCCCAGCGCAGGCCCGTGGACAGGAAGTGTGAACTGAACGCCGTGGCCATCCGCACGACGCCGCCGATCACCAGCCAGATGCCGAAGACGATCGCCACGGCCAGGAGCGTGGGCCCCGGCCAGAACAGCGCGATGATGCCGAGGACGATCGCAGCGATGGCCGAGGTGATCAGCGCGGAGCGGATCGCCGCCCGTGCCTGTTCGGCCATCTCCGGAAAGTCGCGGTCCTCCACGTAGGTCGAGTACATGCCCGCCACTCCTTCTTCCCGGTCAGATATCCGGATGTACGGAATACTCTGCCACAGAAGCGATGCCGCGGGCCGCGATCGACGCGGAACCGGCTGCGGGCCTACTGGGGGTTGATGGCCAGCAGCGTGGCCCAGTAGCGGGCGTCCTGCTCCGAGAATCCACCCTGCTTCAGCGCCGTGTAGATGATGTAGGACATAATTCCTCCGCTCGCCGGGATCACGCGTCCGGTCAGTCCCCAAAAGACTACCTGCCGGGGCGTAATTTGAGGAGCCCCGCATCCTCCATGGGAAGGTCCCGAATGCCCGGTGAAACGATCCGCGGACAGTTCATCGGCTCGCTGATCGCGGTCGCCTTCGGGCTGGTCTACGTCGCGGTCAACTCCTGGCCGCTGCCGTCGGCCGGCGCATGGTTCGTCCGGGCGGTCGCCATCGCGATGGCCGCCGCCACCGCCGCGCTGATCGCCGTGGGCGCCGTCCGCGGCCGCACGCCGGAACCGACGGCCGACGACGCGGCACGCCACGGCCGGGAGGGCGGCGCCGAAGGCGGTGACGCGCAGGGGCCGGGAGTCTCCCGCGGGTACTGGGCGATCGTCGCCGGCGAGGCGGCGGCCCTGTTCGGGGGCCTCGCGGTCATCAACGGCGTCTTCGACGCTCCGCACGCAGGGGTCGCGTGGGTGTCCGTGGTGGTGGGCGCCCACTTCTTCCCCATGGCGCATGTGTTCCGCCTGGCGTTCTTCCACCTGCTGGGCGGCCTCATCACGGCCTGCGGGCTGATCGGCCTGGTGCTGGCGGGCCTCGATCCGTCCGGCGGGGCCGCGGCCGTCGTCGCCGGTGTGATCCCGGGCCTCATCCTCCTCGGCTTCGGCATGTGGGGCGTCCGGCCGCCGCCGCCGGGCGACGACGACGGCCGGTGATCACTTGCTGTTCTGCGCGGCCATCTCCTCGGCGATGCCCTGGGCCTTGTCGTTGATCGGGCTCATCGGCAGGCCGCTGGGATAGGGCGCGCTGATGCCCTCCCTGTCGAAGGCCAGGCGGATGCGGCGGCGCAACTCGCGCTCGGTGGCCCACTGCATGTTCGCGCGGGTCACCACCGTCATGCGCAGGGTCCACGAGTCCGCGTCCATCGCGTTGACGCCCTGCAACTCCGGCGCGGACAGCAGGTTGGACTTCATCGGCTCCTCCCTCGCGGCCGCCTTGGCGGTGTCCAGGGCGACGCGGCACGCCAGGTCGACGTCGGAGCCGTAGGACACGGGGAACTCCAGGAAGGCCACGCCGAAGTCCTGGCTGTAGTTGCCCACCCGCATGATCTCCCCGTTGCGGCAGTACCAGATCGTGCCGTGCAGGTCGCGCACCGAGGTCACGCGCAGCCCGACGCTCTCCACGGTGCCGGACGCGTCGCCGAGGTCCACCCAGTCGCCCACGCCGTACTGGTCCTCGAACAGCATGAACAGGCCGGACAGGAAATCGCGCACCAGCGCCTGCGCGCCGAAGCCCAGGGCGACGCCGACGATGCCGGCCGAGGCGATGAACGGCGCGACGTTGACCCCCAGGATCCCCAGCGACTGCAGGATCACCCACAGAAGAACCAGGAACGACACGAGCGACTTGAGCACCGAGCCGATGGTGGCGAGGCGCTGCGCCCGGCGCTCGTCGCGCTGCTGCTCGGCGCGCACGTCCTCCGCGCTCCGCTTGCGGAGGTTCTTCTTCAGGAGTGCGGCGGTCAGTCCGCTGCCCGGGTCGGCGTGCACGCCCTTGCCGGGATCTGTGGCCCCGGCCTCCTCCTCGGCCGCCCGCTTGGCCGCCTTCTCCTGACGCCTCCGCACGCGCCGCGACGGGCTGCCGTCACCGGTGGGGTGCCGCGTCGCACGGTCGATCACACGATGCAGCAGATAGCGCACCACCAGTGCGAGCGCTATGTAGATCGCGATGTGGACGGGCTTGTCGATCAGCCACTCCTGGCCGCTGTCGGTCAGTCGGAAAGCTAGCTCATTCACGCCACGAGGCTACTG
>CAYVJJ010000283.1:0-2700 GCA_964451655.1 uncultured Mycobacteriaceae bacterium
CGATCTCCATGCCGCCCTCGACCGAGCACATGGCGAGGTAGGTGCGGTTGGCGCGGTCGAGCAGGAAGGAGATGTAGTACTCCTCCGCGATCTCACTCGCCTCGGCCACGAGCAGACGCTTGACGGTGTGGCCCTTGATGTCCATGCCGAGGATGTCCTGCGCGTACTTCTGCGCATCGTCCGGCGTGGCCGCGTACTTCACGCCGCCGGCCTTGCCGCGGCCACCCACCTTCACCTGGGCCTTGACCATGACCGGCTTGCCGACTTCCTCGGCGATCGTGCGCGCATCGGCGGGGGTGTCGGTTACACGCCCGGGCGACGTCGGCACTTCGTGCTTGGCGAAGAGTTCCTTCGCCTGGTATTCGAAGAGATCCATGTGTTCACCGTCTCGTCTGCGTTCGGAGCCCGCCCATCGGGTGCGGGCGGGTGTGTTCGGGACAATATCGGCCTATGCAACGTGGTCGGTCTCATGCCCTGACCGACTGTGCAGCCCGTCACAGGGCGCCCCGCGTGGGGCCGCCCGGCACCGGGCGCACCGCGCCGCAATCAAGGGCGTCTTCACTTTATGCGAGGGAAGGTTCATATCTCCGGCCGGTGGCCGCCGTGCGGACTGAGATCCCGGTCACCGCCCCGCCGACGACGCGCCCGCAGCCCCCGGGTACCGCCGGCCGGCGGTACCGCTAGGGTGACCGGCGGCACCGGCCCACCGCACACCCCCAGGGCGTGGGGCCGGCACTGTGACACCGACCACAGTGAAACGCGCTGTGACGCATGTCTCGGCAGGTGGCATCACTATCGGAACAACCGTCCGATCGTGACCCGCCACCCGGAACTTGCCTCATCGCGACCGTTTCGTTACGGTCAGCCAGGTAATTATCACGATCAGGTCACGAGTTGAGACGTTGTGTTAACAGCGGCAACCGGGTCCTCGATCGACCCGATCCGCCACATACGAGGACCCGACTCTTGACCGTGCATCGCGAGAACCCCGCAGGCGACGCCCCAGACGCAGACCGGACCGAGGCACCTGTATTCCGCGATCTCCGCACCCTGCCGGGCACCCCGTCCCGGCGCGGCGGGGCGCATCGCATCCCGCAGCCCCCGCACGCGATCAAGGGCCGTGCCGCGGTGGTCGCCGTGGCCGCGGGCGCGGTGGTCGCCGCCGGACAGACCATGGCCGACGGCGCGACGGGCGCGCAGGACTCCGGCTCGACGGATTCGATCGCCCTCGCCTCGGGCTCGAGCATGATCCTGGCGGACGTCGCCACCGGTTCCGCCGAGGCGGCCGACAACGCGGCGGCGGACCTGGAGGTCGCGGCCGACGCGCAGCCCGCGGTGGATACGGGCAGCGTCGGCGGCAACGCCCAGGTGCTGGCCGTTCCGGATCAGGTGCAGCAGGCCGCGGAGGCCGCCCGTCAGCTGGCCGCGGGGGCCCGCTACGCGGCAGAGCGTGCCGCTGCGGACGCACTCGCGCGCCGCCCCATGTACGTCAAACCCGCCTCCGGGCAGCTCACCTCGCACTACGGCACCCGTTGGGGCACCATCCACGGCGGCATCGACATCGCCAACGCGATGTACACCCCGATCTACGCCGCCACCGACGGCGAGGTCATCGATGCGGGCCCGGCCAGCGGTTTCGGCCAGTGGGTGCGCATCCGCGCCGACGACGGCACCGTCACCGTCTACGGCCACGTGGAGACGATCGAGGTCACCAAGGGGCAGCGGGTCACCGCCGGCGACGAGATCGCCAAGATGGGCAACCGCGGGTTCTCCACGGGACCGCACCTGCACTTCGAGGTCTGGGAGCACGGCACCCAGCGCATCGACCCGCTGCCCTGGCTGGCGCAGCGCGGCATCTCGGTCACCTAGCACCCTGCACGCGGCCGCCGCACCTGGCACTGCGAATCCGGGTGCGGGGCCGCACCCCTGTCCAGGCGGCGGGACCGGCCCCTTACCCAGGAGCGGACGGCGCCGTCTCAGAGCTTGGTCATCGGGACTCCCCCGATCAGCATCAGACGCACCTTGCCGGCGCTGCCGAAGTCGATCGTGGCGGTGGCGCGCGCACCCGTGCCCTCGCAGGCGAGCACCGTCCCCAGCCCGTACTTGTCGTGATTGACGCGGTCGCCGGGCGCCAGGACCAGGTCCGAGTTGCGAGGGCGGGGGCTGCCGAAGCCCTCGCGGCGGCCCCCGCCGATCGAACGCCCGCCGCGGAACCGGTCCGCCATCGACCCGCCGCGGCCGCCGAACACGCGCCCGCCGGCGCCGGCGTCACCGCCCTGCGGCCCGTCCCCGTCCGTCGGGTCCTCCCGTCGCCACTCCACGAGCTCCGCCGGGATCTCCTGGAGGAATCGTGATTCCGGATTCGTCACCGGCTGGCCCCATGCCGAGCGCAGAACCGCCCGGCTCACGTAGAGGCGCTTGCGTGCCCGCGTGATGCCCACATAGGCCAGCCGGCGCTCCTCCGAAAGCTCCTTGGGATCGCCCAGCGCCCGCATGTGCGGGAACTGCCCGTCCTCCCATCCGGTGAGGAACGCGACGGGGAACTCGAGCCCCTTCGCGGTGTGCAGCGTCATCAACGTGACCACACCGTCGTCGGTCCCGGGGATACTGTCCGCGTCGGCCACCAGCGACACGCGCTCGAGGAACGCGGCGAGCGAGCCCGGCTCCGGCAGCCCGTCCCGCCCGTCCGACGAAGCCGCG
>CAYVJJ010000283.1:2800-3938 GCA_964451655.1 uncultured Mycobacteriaceae bacterium
CGGCCCCGGCATCGTCCGCCCCGGCATCGTCGGCCCCGGCATCCTCGCCCTCCGCCGTCTCCGCCGCCGCATTGGCAGCGTCCACGCTGAACTCGTGCGCCACGCTGACGAGCTCGTTGAGGTTGTCCAGCCGGGCACCGTCCTGCGGATCGCTGCTGGCCTCGAGCTCCGCGCGGTATCCGGTGCGGTCCAGCACGGCCTCGACGATGTCCCCTACCGTCGGAATGTCCCCCACCGTCGGGATCGGTCCCGCCGGCGACGCGTCCGGCCCCTCCTCGGTACCCGCAGCGAAGGACCGCAGCCCGTCGAGCAGATCGACGAACCCGGAGATCGCATTGCGGGCCCGGGTGTTGAGGAAGGCCGCATTCCCCGCCGCCGCGTCCCGCAGTGCCGCCGCGAACCCCAGGCCCGAGCTCTCGGCGTGCACGGATACGCATGCCTCCGCGCGGTCGCCGATGCCGCGCCGCGGAGTGTTGAGGATGCGGCGCAGGCTGACCGTGTCGTCGTCGTTGACCAGCACCCGCAGGTAGGCCACGATGTCGCGGATCTCCTTGCGCTCGTAGAAGCGCACGCCGCCCACGACCCGGTACGGCACGCCCAGGCGGATGAACACTTCCTCGATGGCGCGCGAGGCGTTGTTGGTGCGGTAGAACACCGCGACGTCGCCGTAGCGGGCCTGGCCCTCGTCCACCAGCCGGTCGATCTCCGAGGCGATGAAGGACGCCTCATCGTGCTCGTTGTCGGCGACGTAGCCGATGATGCGCTCGCCGTCGCCCTCGTCGGTCCACAGTCGCTTCTCCCGGCGGCCGGTGTTGCGGGCGATCACCGCATTGGCGGCGGACAGGATGTTCTGCGTCGAGCGGTAGTTCTGCTCGAGCAGGATGGTGCGCGCCTCCGGATAATCGCGCTCGAATTCGACGATGTTGCGGATGGTGGCACCGCGGAAGGCGTAGATGGACTGGTCCGCATCGCCCACCACGCACAGCTCCGAGGGCGGCACGCCACCGTCCCCGCGCCCGGCACCGCCGTCGGCGCGCCCTCCCCCGACGAGCTCGCGCACCAGCACGTACTGCGCATGGTTGGTGTCCTGGTACTCGTCGACCAGAACGTGCCGGAACCGGCGCCGGTAGTACTCGGC
>CAYVJJ010000284.1:0-3915 GCA_964451655.1 uncultured Mycobacteriaceae bacterium
AGGTCGCGTCGATGTTCGACGGGGTGGCGCGGCGGTATGACGTGACGAACACCGTGCTCTCGTTCGGCCAGGACAGGGCGTGGCGGCGGGCGACCCGGCGTGCGCTCGGGCTGCGGCCGGGGGAACGGGTCCTGGATCTCGCCGCCGGCACCGCCGTGTCCACCGTGGAGCTGGCGCGGTCGGGAGCCTGGTGCGTGGCCGCGGACTTCTCACAGGGGATGCTGGCCGCCGGCCGGGACCGCCCGGTGCCCAAGGTGGCGGGTGACGCGCTGCACCTGCCCTTCGATGACGCCGCTTTCGACGCGGTGACGATCTCGTTCGGGTTGCGCAACATCGCCGACACCGATGCGGCGCTGGCGGAGATGGCCCGGGTGACCCGCCCCGGCGGCCGCCTCGTGGTGTGCGAGTTCTCCACGCCGGTGTTCGGTCCGTTCCGCACCGTCTACATGGAATACCTGATGAAGGCGCTCCCGCAGGTTGCCGAAGCCGTGTCCTCCAACCCCGAGGCGTACGTCTACCTGGCCGAGTCGATCCGCGCCTGGCCCGACCAGCGCGGGCTGGCCCGGCGCATCGACGCCGCAGGGTGGAGCGGCACGGAGTGGCGCAATCTCACCGGCGGGGTCACAGCGCTGCACCGCGCGACGCGGGACGGATGAGTGGTGCACGAGGATCGGACCCCGGCATGAGGGCCGGATGTCCGTGCCACGCGGGCCGTCCGGGGCGGGGCCGCCGTCAGTCCGCGAACGGTGCGCGCTGGTCCGTGCCCAGCGACGCGCGTCCGGCACTGCGCCAGGCGCGCGCGACGAGGTCGGTGTCCTCGTCGGTCACCAGGTTTCCCATGACGCGCACGGCCACGCCCATCAGGCGCCGGGATCGCATGCCCACCGGGCCGCCCGCCGGCAGCACCCGCGGAACGGTCAGCAGGCCCGCGAGCCGCCGTGCGATGGAGAACGCGCTGCCGTAGTGGGCGGACAGCAGCGCCGGCCACGCGCGCGCGAGCCCGTCCGTCCGCAGGTCCCCGGAGCCGAGAAGGTCCACGAGCAGGCGCCCGCCCTCGAGTCCGTAGTCGATGCCCTCGCCGTTGAGCGGGTTCACGCACGCAGCCGCGTCGCCGACCAGCGCCCAATTGGGGCCGGCCACCCCGGAGACGGCGCCGCCCATCGGCAACAGTGCCGACGCCACCGCCGTCGGCTCACCGTGCAGGTCCCAGTCGTCACGGCGGCGGGTCACGTAATGATCGAGCAACGGCCGCAACGCGCCCTTGGCCGGGCGGGCGGCGGTGGCCAGGGTGCCGACACCGATGTTGACGCGTCCGTCGCCCAGCGGGAACAGCCATCCGTAGCCGGAGAGCAGCGTGTCGTCGGGGTCCCGCAGTTCCAGGTGCGAGGAGATCCACGGGTCGTCGTGGCGTCCGGAGCCGATGTACGCGCGTGCGGCGACGCCGTAGGCGGTCTCGCGGTGCCACCGGCGGCCCAGCATCTTCCCGACCGGCGAGCGGACGCCGTCTGCGACGACGAGGGTCCGGCAGCGGATGTCGTGCTCGGCCGCGCCCGACGCGCCCCCGGCGTCCCCGCCCGTGCGTGTGCGGACCCGCACTGATCGGACCCGCCCGTCGGGTGCCTGGTCGACGCCGGTGACCCGCGCCCGGTCGAGCATCCTCGCCCCGGCCTCGACGGCACCTGTCCGGATCCTGTCGTCGAGCACGGTCCGGGGGACGGCGCTGCCCACTGCGGGGAAGGCGCCGCCGGGCCACGGCATCGTCAGCTCCCGGCCGAAACCCATGAGCCGCAGCCCGTGGTTGACCGACCGCGAGCGGGCCCATCCGCCCAGCCCCAGGCGGTCGAGCTCGCCCATCGCGCGCGGGGTGAGACCGTCGCCGCACGTCTTGTCCCTCGGGAACTCCGCCGCGTCGAGCAGCAGTACGTCGTGCCCCGCGCGCGCCGCCCATGTCGCGACGGCCGATCCGGCGGGACCGGCGCCGACGACGAGGATCTCCGTCTCGCAGGGCGGCCCCTGTCTCCGCGGCCGGTCCTGAGGGGATGCGGTGGTGTGCACTCCTCCATCTTGGCAGCAGGCGGGGCGGGTGCCGCCACCGCCGGTCGCGGCGCACGGAGCGCGGCGGGACGCGCCGCGGGCGGTGTGCGACGCTACTATGCAACGGCGCTCCCGCGCGCTGCTACCGGGTACCGTCACGAGGGGTGGCAGGGCCCGATGGCCGGGCGCCCGATCACCGGGCGCCCCATGACATCGAGACAGGACAGGTATCAGGATCGTGAGCACGGACGCGTCCGCGGACACCATCGTCGCCGGGGTGGACCTGGCGGATCCGGACTTCGCCGCGCGGGTCCGCGCCCGCATGGCGGACGCGGAGAAGCTGCTCATCGCGGAGCTGTCCGCCGGGGAGGATTTCCTGACCGAGCCGGTGTTGCACCTCGCCTCGGCCGGAGGCAAGCGGTTCCGTCCGCTGTTCACGTTGCTGGGCAGCGAGTTCGGACCGGACCCCGACAATCCGGATGTGATCACCGCCGCAGTCGTACTGGAGATGGTGCACCTGGCCACGCTCTACCACGACGACGTGATGGATGAGGCCACGATGCGCCGAGGTACGGAGAGCGCCAACTCGAAGTGGTCGAACTCGGTCGCCATCCTGTCCGGGGACTACCTTTTCGCCCAGGCATCGCGTCTGGTCTCGACGCTCGGACCCACGGCGGTCGAGATGATCGCGCGGACATTCGCGGAGCTGGTCACCGGGCAGATGCGCGAGACGGTGGGCGCGCGGCAGTCCGATCCCGTCCGGCACTATCTCGACGTCATCGGAGAGAAGACGGGTTCACTGATCGCCGCGGCGGGCACCTTCGGGGGCACCTTCTCCCGCGCGGACGTCGAGCGTTGTGAGACGCTCCGTCGACTGGGGGCGGCGGTGGGCATGGCGTTCCAGATCTCCGACGACATCATCGACATCACCTCCGCGTCCGGGCAGTCCGGCAAAACACCCGGAACCGACCTGCGTGAGGGCGTGCACACCCTTCCGGTGCTGTACGCGCTGGCAGGCGATGGACCCGAGTCGGCCCGCCTGCGGGTGCTCCTGGACGGACCCGTGACCGACGACGCGACACTGGCCGAGGCCCTGGACCTGCTGGCGGATTCCGACGGGATGGCCCGCGCCAAGGCCACCCTGGGCGACTACGCGCGACAGGCGCGCGACGAACTCGCCGCGCTGCCGGACTGCGCCGCCAACAGCGCGCTGTCCTCGCTGGTCGAGTACACCACCGCCCGCGTGGGGTAGATGCCTGAGGCCGTCGGTTCTCCCCAACCGTCAGCTGCCCGCGGCCGTAGGCTCCCGGCGCGGGAACCCGTGCGCGGCCCGGCGCGTTGACCGGATGGAAGGCTCCGAAAGGCGGAACGTGCACTCTCATTCGAACGGGCTCAAGACCGCGCTGCTTCTCGGCGGGATGTCCGCCCTTATCGTGGTGATCGGCGGGCTGTTCGGCAGGACGGCCCTGATCATCGCGGTCGTCTTCGCGGTGGGGATGAACGCCTACGTGTACTTCAACAGCGACAAGCTGGCGCTGAAGTCGATGCGTGCATATCCGGTCACCGAGGTCGAGCAGCCGGCGATGTACCGGATCGTGCGCGAGCTGGCGACCCGCGCGCACAAGCCGATGCCGCGTTTGTACGTCAGCCCCACCAACGCGCCCAACGCCTTCGCAACCGGGCGCAATCCGCAGAATGCCGCCGTGTGCTGCACGCAGGGCATCCTCGAGCTGCTGGACGAGCGGGAACTGCGCGGCGTGCTCGGCCACGAGCTGTCGCACGTCTACAACCGCGACATCCTGATCTCGTCTGTGGCAGGCGCCCTGGCCGCGGTGGTGACGGGCCTGGCCAACATGGCCATGTTCGCGGGCATGTTCGGCG
>CAYVJJ010000285.1:0-3895 GCA_964451655.1 uncultured Mycobacteriaceae bacterium
CGTCCCCGTGAGCCGCAGCGTCCTGCTCTACCGCCGCGGATTCGTTTGACGTCGTGGTTCGAGACACAGCCGCTCCATCGCATCGAGGTCGGGCACTTACATTCCCATCCATTCCCATTCCGGCGTCCTGGCCGGCGTCCTTGCGCGGAACCGTCGCGCTCCGCTGCAGGACAGCGCCATCCTCGCACACCGCGCGAACCCGCTGCGGAACGCTGCGTCCCGCTGTACCGCCGGCCGTCGGCATCGGTACACGACGGGGTGTAGTACCACGCGATGTCGGATGCACGGTTAAACTCGTGGCATGGCCGGACTGGGAGAACTCGAAAAGGCAGTGATGGAGCATCTGTGGGCAGCGGATGAGCCGCAGACTGTCCGTCAGGTGCATGCCGCGCTGGCGGTGCACCGCGACCTCGCCTACACGACCGTCATGACCGTCCTGCAGCGTCTGGCCAAGAAGAACCTGGTCACGCAGCACCGCAGCGACCGTGCACACCGCTACACCCCGGTGCACAGCCGGGACGAACTCGTCGCCGGCCTGATGGTCGATGCCCTCTCCAGCGGCACCGGGACCGGTTCGCGTGTGGGGGCACTCGTGCACTTCGTGCAGCGGGTCACCCCGGACGAGGCGCATGCGCTGCGGGAGGCCCTCGACAAGCTGGAAGCGTCCGACGACGATCCCACGGCCCGCCCTTGAGAGCCACCTGCTGCTGAGGCACTATGAACCCCGTGTCCGCGCTGATCTTCGGCATCCTGGCCCTCGTGCTCGCGGGCCCGGTCCCCGCCGTACTGAGCCGGGCGGCATGGCCCCACCGTGCCCCGCGCGCCGCCCTCGTGCTCTGGCAGGCGGTCGCGCTCGCGGCGGTGCTGTCCGCTTTCAGCGCCGGCATCGACATCGCCAGCCGTCTGCTGGTCCCCGGTCCGGACGGGCGCCCCACCACCGCACCGGTCGACGAGATCGACGCGCTCGGCTGGCCGCTGTGGGTGCTCTACGTGCTCGTGTTCGCCGCCACCGTCATCATCGGCGCGCGCCTGGTCTTCGCGGTCGCGCGGGTGGGGTTCCACACGCGCCGGCGCCGCTCGCGGCACCGCGCACTGGTCGACCTTCTCGACTGCTCACTCGACCGCGAACGCCGTCCCTCCTCCGCCGCGCTGCGCGTCCTCGACAGCCCCCGGCCGTTGGCCTACTGCCTGCCGGGCCTGCGGCGCCGCATCGTCATGTCCGAGGGCATCTTCGACGCGCTCGAGGACACGGAGATCCGCGCGGTGCTCACCCATGAGCGCGCGCACCTGCGCGCCCGGCACGATCTGGTCCTGGAGGCCTTCACCGCCGTGTACGAGGCGTTCCCGCGGTTCGTCCGCAGCGGCTCCGCACTCGGCTCGGTGCAGTTGCTGGTGGAGATGCTCGCCGACGACTCCGCGCGCCGCACCGCGGGAAGGACCCCGTTGGCGCGCGCACTCGTCGCCTGCGCCGGCGGAGCCGCGCCGGCAGGGGCACTCGCACTCGGCGGTCCCGGCACGCTCGAGCGCATCACCCGACTGCACGGCCGCAACGACCGGCGCATCGCCACCGCCGCCTACGCGGCCGCGGCCGCGGTGCTGGTGGTGCCCACGCTCGCCGTGGCGCTCCCCTGGCTCACCGAGCTGCACCGTCTGATGGGCCCGCTCTCCCCGCTGCACTGACGGCGCCGCAGCCCGCTGCAGGTCACGGCGTTCCCCGTACCGGCCACTGCGCGCCGGCGGCGCATACCCGCGATGTAGCGTTGACACCGCAGCGCGGGACCCCGCCGGGCGCCGAGGCATGCCGGGACGTCGCGGCGGGCCGGGACCGCGCTTGGACTCCCGCCCCGAACAAGGAAAGCTGGCATCCATGACTTCTACGCCGCAGACCCCTGCCGCGGACTCCGGGTCCGCGGGTCCGACGAATTCCGACGCGGGCCGCGCCCAGATCGGCGTCACCGGCCTGGCCGTGATGGGTTCCAACCTTGCGCGCAACCTCGCGCGCCACGGGCACACGGTGGCGTTGCACAACCGGCACGCGGACAAGACGGACCGGCTGATCGAGGAGCACGGCGACGAGGGCGATTTCGTGCGCACCGAGTCGATCGAGGAGTTCGTCGGCGCCCTGCAGAAGCCGCGCCGGGCGCTGATCATGGTCAAGGCCGGCGAGCCCACCGACCAGGTGATCGAGAAACTCGCCGCGGCGATGGAGCCGGGCGACATCATCATCGACGGCGGCAATGCCCTGTTCACCGACACGATCCGGCGTGAACACGCGCTGCGCGAGCGCGGGCTGCACTTCGTGGGCGCCGGCGTGTCCGGCGGCGAGGTCGGGGCGCTCGAGGGTCCGTCGATCATGCCGGGCGGTTCGGCCGAGTCCTACAAGTCCCTGGGGCCGCTGCTCGAGTCCATCGCCGCCCAGGTCGACGGCACGCCGTGCTGCACCCACATCGGGCCGGACGGCTCGGGCCATTTCGTCAAGATGGTGCACAACGGCATCGAGTACTCGGATATGCAGCTCATCGGCGAGGCCTACGATCTGATGCGGCGCGTGCTGGGCTACGACGCGGGCCGCATCGCGCAGGTGTTCCGTGAGTGGAACGGCACCGAGCTGGAGAGCTACCTGGTGGAGATCACCGCCGAGGTGCTCGACAAGGCCGACCCCAGAACCGGCGCCCCGCTGGTGGACATGATCGTCGACGCCGCCGAGCAGAAGGGCACCGGACGCTGGACCGTCAAAGCTGCGCTGGACCTGGGCGTTCCGGTCACCGGCATCGCCGAGGCCGTCTTCGCACGCGCGTTGTCGGGCGCGCGCGCCCAGCGGGCGGCCACCAGGGGGCTCACCGGCGGCACTCTGCCGTCCGCTGAGGAGGCGCTCGCCGGGCGCAGCCCCGAGGACTTCGTGGAGGACATCCGCCGGGCCCTCTACGCGTCCAAGGTGATCGCGTACGCGCAGGGCTTCGACGAGATCAAGGCCGGCAGCGACGAGCACGGCTGGGGGGTCAAGCCCGTCGACCTGGCCACCATCTGGCGCGGCGGCTGCATCATCCGCGCCCGTTTCCTGGACCGTGCGCGCGAGGCCTACACCTCCGATCCGGACCTGCCGAGCCTGGTGCTGGACCCGTTCTTCCGCAGCGCCGTCGAAGAGGGCCTGGACAGCTGGCGGCGCGTGGTCGCCACCGCGGTGCGCCTGGGTGTGCCCACCCCCGGCTTCTCCTCGTCGCTGGCCTACTACGACGCCCTGCGCGCCGAGCGCCTGCCCGCCGCGCTCACCCAGGGGCAGCGCGATTATTTCGGCGCGCACACCTACGAGCGCACCGACGCCCCCGAGGGAAAGAAGTTCCACATCCTGTGGAGTGAGGGCGGAGACGAGATCGAGGCCTGAACCTTTCCCGCCGCCGGCAGGGTCCACCGGCGGAAGGCGCCGCGTGCGTACAGTGAGCCACGTGCGACTACCCGAGACCCTGCCGCCGTACGAGCTCACCTACGACGACGTCTTCCTCGTCCCCACCCGCACCGATGTCGCGTCGCGGTTCGACGTCGACCTCGCCACCCATGACGGGTCGGGCACCACGATCCCGATCGTGGCCGCCAACATGACCGCGGTCTCCGGACGGAGGATGGCCGAGACGCTCGCCCGGCGCGGTGGCCTCGTGGTGCTGCCGCAGGATCTCCCGCTGGAGGCACTGCGCGCCACCGTCCGCGACATCAAGTCGCGTCATCCGGTGCACGAGACCCCGGTGACGCTGTCCCCGGACGACTCCGTGGCCGACGCCGTGGTGCTGATCCCGAAGCGGTCCCACGGCGCTGCGGTGGTGCTCGATCAGGGGCGGCCGGTGGGCATCGTCACCGGGGCCGACTGCACCGGGGTCGACCGGTTCAGCCGCGTGAGCGCGGT
>CAYVJJ010000286.1:0-3882 GCA_964451655.1 uncultured Mycobacteriaceae bacterium
TCCCACGACTGTTCACCACACCATGCCTGCTGTGGCTCGCATCACCTTATCGTATCGCCGTCCGCGCATTCCACCGGCCCTACTGACGGGTCAGTAATACGTGTGCGGATCCGATACACACCGAGAGGAACACGTCCACGGCCCCTGCCGGCTGCGGAGCACCTCTGCGTGACATGCCCCCGAGCGCAACGATCCCGTGCGCGCTCACGCGCCGGGGCGGCCCCATACATGCCCGACCATGTTGCGGCCACGGTGTATTCCACCACACATCGCACCACGCGCACTAGCCGTCACTGTTGTCACGCGCGGCCGCCCGCTGCGCACCGCTATGGAAATGGCTCTCCCCCGAGGACAGCAGAGGTGGACCGCCCCGCGGGGGCGATCCACCTCTGCAATACGGATCCGATACGGAAGTGTGACCTCCGTTACCGGGCGCGGCCGTACAGGCGCCGTCTTACTTGACGGTGACCTTGGCCCCGGCCTCCTCGAACTTCGCCTTGGCGGCGTCCGCGGCCTCCTTGTCGACCTTCTCCAGGATCGGCTTCGGCGCGCTCTCCACGAGGTCCTTGGCCTCCTTGAGGCCCAGGCCGGAGACGACCTCACGCACGACCTTGATCACCTGGATCTTCTTGTCGCCCGCGGACTCGAGGACGACGTCGAACTCGTCCTGCTCGGCGGCGGCGTCCTCGCCGCCGGCGGCCGGGGCGGCACCGGGGGCCGCGACGGCGACCGGGGCGGCCGCAGTGACGTCGAAGGTCTCCTCGAAGGCCTTCACGAACTCGGAGAGCTCCAGGAGCGTGAGCTCCTTGAACGCGTCGAGCAGTTCTTCAGTGCTGAGCTTCGCCATGGTGGCGGTCCTTCCTGTCAGTCTGTACCCGCGCCGACGGTGCCGGCGTGTTGCGGGGCGCGCACGCGCGTGCGCATGGGTGGATGCGTGACTCGCTTGCGCGGATCAGGCTGCTTCGCCCTCGGCGGCCTTCTTGTCCTGCAGGGCCGCCGCGAGACGGGCCACCTGCGACGCCGGCGCGTCGAACAGTCCTGCAGCCTTCGTGAGGTTGCCCTTCATCGCGCTGGCGAGCTTGGACAGCAGCACCTCACGCGACTCGAGATCGGCGATCTTGTCGATCTCCTCCACGCTGAGCGTGGCCCCGTCGAGGTAGCCGCCCTTGACGACCAGCGACTTGTGGTCCTTGGAGAACTTCTTGATCGCCTTGGCCGCGTCGACGGCCTCTCCCCTGACGAAGGCAATCGCCGTGGGGCCGACGAACAGGTCGTCCAACCCCTCGACACCGGCCTCCGCCGCGGCACGCTTGACCAGCGTGTTCTTTGCGATCGAATAGGTGACGTCCGAACCGAGTGCGCGACGCAGCTCCATCAGTGCGGGAACCGGGAGCCCACGGTATTCCGTCACGACGGCCGCGTGCGATTCCCGGAATCGTTCAGCGATCTCCGCAACCGCGGTGACCTTCTCCGGCTTGGCCATGCTTCGCCTCCTTTCTTGCACTCGTGTGCCCGGAGACGACTGACGCCCCGGCGCAGGGCGCACGGGGCGTGAAAGGAGGACCGGGTGCGGTGCCGTATACACGGACCCGCCGGGCCATCCCAACCTCGTTCTCCTGCGTGGGCCGCCGGGTCTGCCCCGGACCTTCAACCGGCTCCCTCCGGAACCGGTGACCAACGGTCTTCGGTAGAACTTCGATCGAATCGAACTTCTGCCAAGAGAATACCGAACCCACACGGGGACGTCCACACCGACCCTGCGGCACATGATTGCGAAGCAGCGGCGGCCTGCCGTTGCGCGCGCGGATTACTCGCTGTCGTCGAGGAGGCGCGTGGTCCGCGTCGGATCCACCGGGATGCCCGGTCCGGTGGTCGTCGTGAACGTCACCCTCTTGATGTAGCGTCCCTTCGCCGACGAGGGCTTGGCGCGCAGGATCTCCTCGAGTGCGGCTCCGTAGTTCTCCACGAGCTTGTCCGGCTCGAAGGAGGCCTTGCCGATCACCATGTGCAGGTTCGCCTGCTTGTCGACGCGGAAGTTGACCTTGCCGCCCTTGATGTCGGCGACCGCTTTGGCCACGTCGTTGGTGACGGTGCCCGTCTTGGGGTTCGGCATCAGTCCACGGGGCCCGAGTACGCGCGCGATCCGGCCGACCTTGGCCATCTGGTCCGGCGTCGCGATGGCGGCGTCGAAGTCCAGCCAGCCGCCCTGGATCCGCTCGATGAGGTCCTCGGCGCCGACCGCGTCCGCGCCGGCTTCCTCGGCCTCGGTCGCCTTCGCGCCCGCCGCGAAGACGATGACGCGTGCGGTCTTGCCCGTGCCGTGCGGCAGGTTGACCGTGCCGCGCACCATCTGGTCCGCCTTGCGCGGGTCGACGCCCAGGCGCATGGCGACCTCGACGGTCGCGTCCATCTTGCTCGAAGAAGTGTCCTTGGCCAGGCCGACGGCCTGCAGGGGGGTGTAGAGGTTCGTCGCGTCGATCTTCTCGGCCGCGGCGAGATATGCCTTGCTGCGCTTTGCCATTTTGCTGTCCTTAGCGGTCAGTCGTGGTGTCGGGCCTGGCCGGCCCTCCCACGGTCAGGGTTCCGGGGTGGGGACGCGTCGTCCCGGGCGCCGCGGTCCGGCGCCACGGTCGATCCGTTAGTCCTTGACCTCGATACCCATGGAACGGGCGGTACCCGCGATGATCTTCGCGGCCGCGTCGATGTCGTTGGAGTTCAGGTCCGACTCCTTGGTCTGGGCGATCTCCTTGACCTGGTCCATGGTCACCGAGCCGACCTTGTTCCGGTGCGGCTCTCCGGAGCCCTTGGACACGCTGGCGGCCTTGAGCAGGAGCTTGGCGGCCGGCGGGGTCTTCAGCTTGAAGTCGAAGGACCGGTCCTCGTACACGGAGATCTCAACCGGCACCACGTTCCCGCGCTGCGACTCCGTCGCCGCGTTGTAGGCCTTGCAGAACTCCATGATGTTGACGCCGTGCTGGCCCAATGCGGGGCCGACGGGCGGCGCCGGGTTGGCCTGTCCTGCCTGGATCTGGAGCTTGATCAGCCCAGCGAGCTTCTTCTTCTTGGGGGGCATCTTTCGTTTCCTATCGCTGTCCCCGGCGAGCTGCCGGGGCGGTCATCGATGCGTGACGGCACCGGTCAGAGCTTCGAGACCTGCCCGAAGCTCAACTCCACCGGCGTCTCTCGACCGAAGATGGAGACCAGTACCTTCAGCTTCTGCTGTTCGACGTTGACCTCGCTGATGCTGGCGGGCAGCGTCGCGAAGGCCCCGTCCATGATCGTCACGGACTCGCCGATCTCGAAATCGACCTCGACGGCCGGCCGTGCGGCCGACTCGCCGGCGGTCGACGCCGACACCTTGCCGGCCCCGGACTTCTTCTTCTCGCCCTGGGGCAGCAGGAACTTGACGACGTCCTTCAGGCTCAACGGCGACGGCTTCGAAGTGGCGCCCACGAAGCCGGTCACGCCCGGGGTGTTGCGCACGGCGCCCCAGGACTCGTCGTTGAGGTCCATCCGGACGAGGATGTAGCCGGGGAGGATCTTCCGGTTGACCTGCTTGGGCTGGCCGTTCTTGATCTCGGTGACCTGCTCCGTCGGCACCTCGACCTGGAAGATGTAGTCCCCCACGTCGAGGTTCTGCACGCGGGTCTCGAGATTGGTCTTCACCTTGTTCTCGTAGCCCGCGTAGGAATGGATGACGTACCAGTCTCCGGGGAGCCGGCGCAGTTCCTTGCGCAGTTCACGCTCCGGATCCACCTGCGGCTCGTCCTCCGCGGCGGCCTGGTCCTCGGCCGGCTCCGCGGCGGTGTCCCCGGAATCGGATCCGTCGGACCCGGCACCCGCGGCGGAGGCATCCTCGGCAGCGGCTGAACCCTCAGCGGC
>CAYVJJ010000287.1:0-2330 GCA_964451655.1 uncultured Mycobacteriaceae bacterium
TGGATGCCGTTCCTCAACGGGGTCTACGCCTCCGGGCAGGACATCGCGCTCAGCCCGTCCTGGGGGCGCGACGGTGCCCTGGCCTACGTCGCCGCAGTGGCTGCGGCGCTGGTCGTCCTGGGGTGGCTGCGGCTGCGCCGGGAGCGTGCGTGACCGTCGGCGTCCGGTCCTGACCGGTGGAATACGCGTCACCGGAGCGGGAGACCGTGCCGTACCGTCGGCAGCTAGAACATGTTCCAGTGATCCGGGTCCGGGATGTCCCGCCGCACGCACTGCACCGCTCAGGAAGGATCCGCCGTGACCTCTGCCGTCATCGTCGACGCCGTACGCACTCCCATAGGCAAGCGCAAGGGTGGCTACGCCGACGTCCACCCCGCGGACCTGTCGGCACACGTGCTGCGCGCCCTGGCGCAGCGCACCGGAATCGACCCCGAGCAGGTCGACGACGTGATCTGGGGCTGTGTCATGCAGTACTCGGAACAGGCCGGCAATATCGCCCGCAACGCGGTCCTGGCCGCCGGCTGGCCGGAGACGGTGCCCGGCACCACCGTCACCCGTGCCTGCGGGTCGAGTCAGCAGGCGCTGAACTTCGCCGCCGCCACCGTCGCGTCGGGGCAGCAGGACTTCGTGGTCGCGGGCGGCGCCGAATCGATGACCCGCGTGCCGATGGGCTCGAACACGGGCGGCGACCCCAACCCGCCGAGCCTGCTCGAGCGTTACGGCGTCGACGGCTTCAACCAGGGCGTCGGCGCCGAGATGGTGGCGGAGAAGTGGGGTTTCACGCGCACACGGCTCGACGAGTACTCCGTGCGTTCCCACGAGCTGTCCGCACAGGCCATCGACGCCGGCGCGTTCGACTCCCAGCTGGCGCCGCTGGCCGGGGTCGCCCAGGACGAGGGCGTGCGCCGTGGCAGCTCGGTGGAGGGTCTGGCGTCGTTGAAGACAGTGTTCAAAGAGGACGGCGTGATCCACGCCGGCAATGCCTCCCAGATCTCCGACGGAGCGGGTGCGCTGCTGGTCGCCACCGAGGAGACCGCACGCAAGCACGGTATGACGCCGCTGGCCCGGGTGCACACGGTCGCGGTGGCCGCGGACGACCCGGTCATCATGCTGACGGCGCCGATCGCCGCCACAGCCAAGGCGCTGAAGAAATCCGGGCTGTCCATCGGCGACATCGGCGCCTACGAGGTGAACGAGGCCTTCGCCCCGGTGCCGCTGGCGTGGCTGGCGGAGACCGGTGCCGACATCGATCGTATGAACCCGCTGGGCGGCGCGATCGCGGTGGGGCATCCGCTGGGCGGCTCCGGTGCGATCCTCATGACCCGCCTGGTCAACCACATGCGCGAGAAGGGCATCCGCTACGGGCTGCAGACGATGTGCGAGGCGGGCGGCATGGCCAACGCGACGATCGTGGAGCTGGTCGACTGAGGCTCCGGGCCCCGCGGAGTGCGGTGGGACCGCACGCGGGAACCTTGGGCAGCTGTCGCTGCCAGCATAAATGGCGAGGCGTCAGGTGTGTCCGTACGTTCGGGCCGGTAGACGAAGCGATCCACTGAGCGTGCGGTTCCCGGCACGCGGTGAGGAGGTGCCGTGCGGACCGAGCCCCAGCAGCCCCACCCGCAGCAGAGCGGGGAGCCCGAGGGCGGGGACATGCGGATCGATGTGCTGCTGCCCTACTACGGCGATGTCGGCTATATGAAGGCGGCGGCGTCGAGCGTGCTGAACCAGACGCACGGCGCCTGGCGGCTGCTGGTGCTGGACGACGGCTATCCCAGTGACGAACCCGCGCGATGGTTCGCGGAGATCTCGGCGCGGGACGAGCGCGTGGTCTACGAGCGCAACGCCGAGAACCTCGGTGCCAACGGCAACTTCCGCAAGGCGCTCGGCAAGGTCACGGCGCCCGTGGCGGTGGTGATGGGCGCGGACGACATCATGCTTCCCAATTACCTGGCGCATGTCGCGGCCGCGTTCGCGGCCCACCCGGACGCGGCGGTGTTCGAGTGCGGCGTGCAGGTGGTGGACGAGCACGATCGGCCGGTGCACCCGCTGGGTGACGCCATCAAGGACCGGGTGGGGCCCGCCCCGCAGGGCAGCACCGTCTACGGGGGGGAGGAGCTCGCAGCGGGGCTCATGCGCGGCAACTGGACCTACTTCCCCTCCCTCGCCTGGCGCTCCGAGGTGGTGCAGGGCATCGGCTTCCGGGAAGGGCTCGACGTGGTGCAGGACCTCGCGCTGCTCTGCGACGTCGTCACCGACGGCGGGAAGCTGGTGTACGACCCGCGGCTGGGGTTCCTCTACCGGCGGCACTCGGGGTCGGATTCGTCGGTCCG
>CAYVJJ010000287.1:2430-3876 GCA_964451655.1 uncultured Mycobacteriaceae bacterium
GAAGGGAGTCGGCTCGACCGTGCAGACAGCCTCGCTCGCGATCGTCGGCGCACTCTTGCTTCTGGGGCCGGGATTCCTCCTGGGACTGGTGGTACGCATCCGGCCCGTCGCCGCCGCCGCCCTGGCCGTCCCGATCACCTTCGGCATGGTCGTCGTGGGGACGATCGTCACGAGCTCGGCCGAACTGCCGTGGAACCTGTGGTCCGCGCTCGTGACCCTGCTGCTGTTCCTGGCGTTCGGCGGTCTGTACAGCGCCGTACTGGCCCGGCGCAGGGCGTCCCGCGAGTCGCGGACGGACCGCACCGACGGTGATTCCGCCGATGGCGACGCGTCCGGCACAGACGGCCGCGCCGCCGGTAGCGACACCGGTAGCGACACCGGCGGGTCCCGCGGTCGAGGAGGAGTGGTCGCCCGCCTGCTGCGCACGCAGCCCCGGACGGCCCCGTGGCCGGCGCTCGCCGCGGCCGCCGTCGGCGTGCTGGTCGGCGGCGGCACGATCTTCACGATCCTCTACCGCGGGCTGTCGCGGGTGCCCGACGGCATCGCGAGCCTGTCGAACGTGTGGGACGAGGAATGGCACGCCAACGTCATCACCTTCATCCACAACACGGGCATCGCCGGTGCCACCGACCTGGGGAAGCTCTTCCAGGTCGAGACGCACGAGCCGTTCTACTACCCGGACGCCTGGCACGCCCTCGGCGCGCTGGAGATGAGCCTGACCGGCGCCCCGATCCTCCCGGTGATCAATCTGTGGACGGTCACCTGCCTGGCCGTGGTGATCCCGCTGTCCGCAGCGGCTCTGGCGTGGCGCGTGGTGCGCGACAGGTTCTCCCCGTCGGCCGCGGCCCTCGCCGCCGGGTGCGCGGGCGCGGTGAGCGGGATGCTGCCGTCACTGCCCTACGTCGAATTCCTCACCACGGCAAACCCCAATGCCGTGGGCGCGGCGATGTCCGGCATGGTCGTCGTCCTGGTCATGTCGGCGACGGGCGCGCCGCGACGGATCCCGCTGGCGACGCTCGGCCTGATCGGCGTGGCGGGCGTACACCCGTCGGGGGCCGTCTTCTCTGCACTGCTGCTGGGGATCTGGTGGCTGTGCGAGGCCCTGTGGAAACCCCGCCGCGGCCGGCTGCGCGATCTCGCGGCGCTCGCCGGGGTCGCGGTGCTCACGGTCCTGGTGATGATCCCGCAGATCCGCGGGGTGCTCGGCGAGCAGACGTCGATCGAGTCCTACGACTTCAGCATCGACGTCTCCCGCCTCACCGCGCTGCATGACGCGTTCACCCTCACCAACCAGTGGACCGATCCGTTCCCGACGCCCTGGGTGCTGCTGGGATTCGCGGTCCTGGCCTGCGTGGTGCTGCTCGTGCGGCGCAGTGCGTGGATGACGATCGTGTGGGCGCTGATGCTGTGCGTGGTGTGCGACGCGATCGAGCCGATCGGGGGGAC
>CAYVJJ010000288.1:0-1883 GCA_964451655.1 uncultured Mycobacteriaceae bacterium
ACCGGGATGCCCGCGTCACGGATCTGCTCCTGCACGGCGTGCGGGCCGATGCTCGAATCGGTGAGCACCACGGTGGGGCGCAGCGCAAGGATCGCCTCCGCATTCAGTGAATGGCCGCCGGGGGTGACGTTGGGGATCTCGGACGCGGCCGGGAAGTCGGTGGCGGTGTCCCGGCCCACGAGATTGCCGCCCAGTCCCAGCGCGAACACCGTCTCCCCGAGAGTGCCGTACTGGTCGACCGCCACGATCCGGTCCGCGCTGGTGACGGTGACCTGAGCCCCGTCCTGCGACTGCACGGTCACCGGCAGCTGCGGCCGGGGCGGCGGCCCGATCGCCTCCGGGTCCAGCTGGTCGAGGGTCGCGGTGGACGGCCCGCCCCCACCGGCGCCGGCGTCGCCCGATTCCGGCGCACTGCACGCGGCCGCCAGCAGAGCCGCCGCCGAGACCAGCACCGCCAGCATCCGTGCGGTCGCGCGGCGGCCGCCCGCATCGGAGCGCGGCATCACACCGGGGCCTCGGTCCGCGAGAAGCGGCCTCCCAGGTCGGCGAAAAGGTCCCGGTTGAACCGGAAGGCGTCGGACACCTCGGCGATGAAGCGGTCGGTCTCGGCCTCGTCGAGACCGAGGGCGTCCATCTTCGCCCGGTACGCGTCCTTGTAGGGCTTGGGCTTGGCGATCTCATCGAAGATGTAGAAGCGCACGCCGTCCCTCTCGTATCCGTACGTGCGCGCCATCTTGGTGCGGATGATCTGCCCGCCGGACAGGTCGCCGAGGTACCGCAGGTAGTGGTGGGCGATGTACCCGGCCGGCCACGCGGCGGCGACCTCCGCGATGCGCTCCGCATACCGTTCGGTGGACGGCAGCATCGCGACCCGCGAGCGCCAGTCCGGCCCGAGGTGGAAGCGCAGATCCTCCTCGAGGCCGCCGAGCCGCAGCAGGGCATCGTCGAGGAAGGGGGCCACCAGCGGGTCTCCGGCCAGGGCGCGGCCGCCGGCCTCGAGGGCCCGGTAGATGAACCAGCTCTGCGCCTCGAGCTCGATGTAGGCGGCCTCGGGCAGGCGCCCGTCGAGGAGTTCCGCCATGAAGGTCGACGATTCGGCCGCCCGGTGGGCCTCGTCGGTACGGCTCTTGACCAGTGCAGCGAGCCCGTCGGCCCGCGTGGTGCTGTCGCTCATCTCGCTCTGTCCTCGTTTACGGCCGGTGCCGGCGCGTCTCGCGCGCCGCCGGGATGGGTGGGGGACTGTCAACGGTGGGGACTGTGCCGGCGTGCCGCCGGCGGTGGGCCGTACACCTGGCACATGCGTCCAATACGCACTAGGTTAGCCTAGCCTTCAGTTCCCGACGAAGCGAGGATCCTGATGCACACACGCCCGTCCGTACCGCGCCGCGTCGCCGGTGCCGCCGGAATCATCGCCCTGGCCTTCGGCTCGGCCGTGGGCCTGACCGCGCCCTCCGCGGCGGCGCCCGCCGACGGCGGCCCGCAGCTGGAGGTCACTCCCACGGACGGACTGTCCCCGGGGCAGAGCCTCACCGTCAAGGGCAGCGGCCTGGATCCGGACTCCGGCTACTACGTGGCCACCTGCGTCACCGGGACCACCGGCCCCGCGGGACCGGACTGCGCCGGTGACCGCGCCGTACCCGGCTCCCAGCTGTGGGTGTCCAACGGCCGCGGCGCCACCACGCCGATCGCCCCCGACGGCACGTTCACCGCGGAACTCGACGCGGTGCCGTCAGGCACGTCGATGACCGGGACTGCGGTGGACTGCGCGGCCTCGGACTGCTCGGTGACGATGTTCTACGACCATCGCAACGGGTTCGGCACGGTCGCCGAAACCCCGGTGTCGTTCGCGGGCGGGGCGGCGGCGGGGGAGGCCGAGAGCGCCG
>CAYVJJ010000288.1:1983-3868 GCA_964451655.1 uncultured Mycobacteriaceae bacterium
CGCGCGGGCCGCATCCGATTCCCAGGCCACGGCTGAATCCGACACCGCCGAATCCGGCGCCGACGACGACGGCTCCGCTGCCGTGTGGTGGGGCGTCGGCGGCGGCGTGGCGGCCCTGATCGTCCTCGGCGGCATCGTCTACACGGTGCGCACCCGCAAGGGCGCCTGAGCCCCGGACGTACGGCGCCGGATGGTCCGCCCCGCACGGGGCGGGCCATCCGGCGTCTCCGGCATCGCCGGGCATACCGGGTGCGTCTACCCGCTCACGTCGTCGAGGGCGGCGGTGATCGCGGGCGGCAGCGTCAGGTCCGCCGCCACCAGCACCCCCGTGAGCTGCGCCACGTCGCGCGGGCCCACGATCGCGCTCGTCACTCCGGGACGGTCGCGCGCCCACGCCAGCGCCACCGCCAGCGGGGAGGTCCCCAGGCCGTCGGCCGCGGTGGCCACCGCATCGATCACGCTGACCGCGTCGTCGTGGAGATAGGCCTCGACGATCCCGGCCCGCGCAGGGTCGGCCCCGCGTGAGTCGCTGGGTATGCCGTCCCGGTACTTGCCGGTGAGAACCCCGCCCGCCAGGGGGACCGCCGCGAGCAGCCCCATCCCGTGGTGGCGGGCCGCGGGTACGAGTTCCTCCTCCACGCCGCGCGCCAGCAACGAGTATTCGGCCTGGGCCGCAACCAGGTGCGAGGCGCGCGCGGCGCCCGCCACCGTGGCGAGCTGCCATCCGAAGTGGCCGCGCACGCCCGTGTACCGCACGCGCCCCGTGCGCACCGCATAGTCGCACGTGTCGACTATCTCCTCCACGGGCGTGCATCCGTCCCAGGCGCCGACCTGCCAGACGTCCAGGTGATCGGTGCCGAGCGCCGCCAGTGTGGAGTCCAGCTGGTCCAGCAGAGTCCGCCGCGAACAGTCCACCCGCCGCCCGGGCGGCGCGGCGGGGACGATCCCGGCCGCGCCGCTGAGGACCAGGTCCCTGCGGGGGACCACGTCCTCGAGGAGCTCGGCCAGCACCGCCTCCGCGGCGCCCTCCCCGTAGGCGGGCGAGGTGTCCACCAAGGTGCCGCCGGCGTCGGCGAAGGCGCGCAGCTGGCCGGCGGCCTCGTCCCCGGAGGTGTCCCGCCCCCAGGCCAGGGTCCCCAGGCCGAGGCCCGACAGGCGCAGGCCGCTGCGGCCCAGAATGCCTTCCTTCACGCCACGACCCGCCTCACCGTGCGCCACCGATCCACCACTGCGCTCCCATCTGTTTCCGCTCCGTTTCCGCTCCGTCGCCACCGCCCCGCCCGGCGGCCGCACTCGCGCCGCACGTACTCGGCGGCATGATCGTGAGCACCCTAACGCGCATCCGCGGGACCCGGGCCCACGCCGCGCCGAACGCATAGGGTGGCGGACATGACGGTGATCCTGTTGCGCCACGGGCGCTCCACCGCGAACACCGCGGCCACTCTGGCGGGCCGTTCCACGGGCGTCGGGCTCGACTCCACCGGCCGGAAACAGGCCGCCGACGCCGCCGGGCGGCTGCACGCTCTGCCGATCAGGGCGCTCGTCTCCTCACCCCAGCAGCGCTGCCGGGAGACGATCGCGCCGCTCGCGGAGGCGCTGGGGCTGGAGGCGCAGACGGACGAGGCGCTCGCGGAGGTGGATTACGGCGACTGGACGGGGCGCCCGCTGGCCGAGTTGGTGAAGGAACCGCTCTGGCGGGTCGTGCAGCAACAGCCGTCGGCCGCGGTGTTCCCCGGCGGCGAGGGGCTCGCCGGGGTCCAGGCACGCGCGGTCGGCACCGTCCGCGCACGCGATGCCCTTCTGCGCCGCGACCACGGCGGCGACACGCTCTGGGTGGCGTGCACGCACGGGGATGTGATCAAGTCGATCCTCGCGGACGCCTTGG
>CAYVJJ010000289.1:0-3851 GCA_964451655.1 uncultured Mycobacteriaceae bacterium
CCGCGGCTGATCGGCAGCGGCCGTCCGGCCAGCATCACGTCGGCCGCACCGTCCCGCTCGATCTGTTCGCGCTGCCCGGTGAAGTGCCGGTGCAGGGCGGCGACGGTGTAGGGGGCTGCGACGGTGGCGACCGCCCGCAGGCCGGGCAGGTGCGCCACCGAGGCCAGCACCGCCGCCCCTCCCAGGGAGTGCCCCGCCAGCAGGTCCGGCGCCGCCCCGCGACCGCCCAGGTACTCGGCCGCCAGCACCAGGTCTTCGATGTTGCTGCTGAACGAGGTGTCGCGGAAGTCGCCGCCGGAGTCGCCGAGCCCGGTGAAGTCGATCCGCGCCGCCGCGAACCCCGCGTCCACCAGCGCGCCGGCGATGCGCGCGGACGCGATGGTGTCCTTGGAGCAGGTGAAGCAGTGCGCGTACAGCACGACGCCGCGCGCCTCGCCGTCCGGCCTGTCGAGGATCCCGGCGACGGGGGCGTCGAGGGCGCCGGGGAACGTGAAGCGTTCGCGCTCGGGCACCCGGGTCTCCTTCCGTCGGCCGCCGACCGTTCCTGACCCGCCCATCGTTCCTGATCCGCCCACCGTTCCTGATCACCGAAACCGGTGCCCGATCGGCCCGCCCGGCGGCATACGGTCCCGTCGTGGCCCCGAAGACTCAGACGTACTCCCACCTGCTCGCGCCCGGCCGTATCGGCCCCGTCGAGCTGGGCAACCGCGTGCTCATGTCGGCGATGGACATGAACCTGTCGACGGACGGCGTGATCGAGCAGGAGGACATCGACCACTTCGTCGCGCGCGCGGCGGGCGGCACCGGCATGATCATCACCGGCTGCTGTTCGGTGGGCTACCCGGAGGGCAGCACCAGCACCAAGGAGCCGGGCCTGTCGGAGGATCGCTTCATCCCGGGCCTGACGGCGCTGGCCGACGCCGTGCACGAGGCCGGCAGCACGCTCTGCGTGCAGATGGTGCACCACGGCAAGGTGGCCCGCATCGACACCGTGCAGGACCGGCCGCTGCAGGTGCCGTCGGAGCCCCGTCAGCGGATGGACCTCAGTGCGCTGGCGGACAACACCCCGGGCGAGCTCGCCAAGATGGGCGCCGTCACCGGGGGCAAGCGCGAGACCTACCACGAGGTCACCAAGGACGAGATCGCGCACATCGTCGGGCTCTACGCCGACGCGGCCGTGCGCGTACGCACCGCCGGGGCGGATGCCGTGGAGATCCACTGCGCCCACGGCTACCTGCCCAGCGGATTCCTCAGCCGTGCCGACAATTTCCGCACCGACGAGTACGGCGGATCGCTGGAGAACCGGGCGCGTCTGGCCTGCGAGATCATCGCCGCCGTCAAGAAGGCCGTGGGCGACGATCTGGCGATCCTGGTGCGCGTCTCCGGCCGCGAGTTCGGCGGGCCCGACGCCCTGTCGACCGCCGAGGCCGCGGCGGCGGCGCAGCTGTTCGAGCGGGCCGGGGCGGACGCCATCGACGTCACCAGCTGGGGGCGCAACCCGTTCTCCAACTTCACCGACGGTCCGCTGCCGGACCGGCTCGGCGCCTACGTGGACCTGGCCGCGGAGGTGAAGAAGTCCGTGTCGATCCCGGTGGCGACGGTCGGACGGGTGCTGCCGGAGATCGGCGAGCAGGCGATCGCGGAGGGCAAGGCCGACTTCGTCGCGATGGGCCGCCAGCTTCTGGCCGACCCGGACCTGGTGCGCAAGCTCAAGGCCGGCACGCCGGAGAGGGTGCGCCCCTGCATCAACTGCTACGTGTGCGTGCAGGAGAACTTCTGGGATGACACGCCGCTGTGCGCTGTCAACCCGGCGCTGGGCGACGAGACGCTGCTCCCGTTCCCGACCGCGCAGGCGCGCAAGCACATCGTGGTGGTGGGCGCCGGGCCGGCCGGCCTGGAGACGGCGCGTATCGCCACCGAACGCGGGCACCGGGTCACCGTGCTGGAGTCCACCGACCGCCTGGGCGGCACGCTGTGGTTCTCGTCGCTCACCACGCCCGCCAACTATCCGCTGCTGGAGTGGTTGCAGAGCGAGACGGCGCGCCTGGGCGTGGAGATCCGGCTGAACACCGAGGCCACCCCGGAGCTGATCGCCTCGCTGCGCCCGGACACCGTCGTGCTCGCCACCGGCGCCGTGCGCGACCGGCCGCAGATCCCCGGCGGCGACCTGCCGCACGTGCACACCGGCGACACCCTGCGGGCGTTGATGACCGGGGTGGGCGACACGTCGGGCCAGTCGTGGTTCCTGCGCACGGCCGGAAAGCTGGGCAAGATCTCCGGCATCACCCACAGCCCCCGGCGGATCCGCGAGGTGACCAAGAGGTTCCTTCCCATGGGCAAGGACGTCGTGGTGATCGGCGGTTCCCTGGTGGGCCTGGAACTCGCGGAGTTCCTCGCCGAGCGCGGGCGCCGCGTGACGCTGCTGCACGACGAGCAGCAGCTGGGGCTGCCGATGGCGCTGCCCCGGCGCTGGACCGCGGTGCGCCACACGACGGAGGCCGGGGTGACGATCCACCGGCACGCCACCGCCACCCGGATCACGGAGGACCGCGTCGATTTCGAGGTGGCCGTCACGGACCGCAAGGGCACCACCACCGACACCAAACAGATGTCCGCGCCGGCCGCCATGGTGATCTACGCGCTCGGCACCGAGGCGGAGGCGCCGCTGCAGGATCGGCTCAGCGGCGTGGTGGACAACGTGCGGGTAGTGGGCGACGCAGGATCCGTCGACTACATCCAGGGCGCGATCCACTCGGCGTGGAAGGTTGCGGCGGACCTCTGATCACCCAGACGGACGACGGGTGTCCGGCTCACTCCTCCGCGACGCGCACCACGAGCTTGCCGAAGTTGCGCCCCTCGAGCATGCCGATGAACGCGGCCGGCGCGTTCTCCAGGCCGTCGACGATGTCCTCGCGGTAGCGCACCCGCCCGTCGCGCATCCACTGCGACATGTCCATCCGGAAGTCCGGGTACCACTCCTCGGCGAACTCGGTCTGGATGAACCCGCGGATGGTCAGGCTCTTGACCAGCACCTGCTGGTAGAACCCCGGCAGGCGGTCCGGCCCCTCCGGCGCGGCGGTGGCGTTGTACTGCGACACCAGCCCGCACACCGGCACCCGCGCGTAGGTGTTGAGCAGGGGGAACACCGCGTCGGCCACGGCGCCGCCCACATTCTCGAAGTACACGTCGATCCCGTCGGGCACGGCCTGCGCGAGGGTGTCCGCGAAGTCCGGGTCCCGGTGGTCGATCGCCGCGTCGAAGCCCAGGTCCTCCCGCACGTGCGCGCACTTCTCGGGCCCGCCGGCGATGCCGACGACGCGGGCGCCGCGGATGCGCGCGATCTGCCCCACCGCCGACCCCACGGGCCCGCTGGCGGCGGCCACCGCCACCGTCTCACCGGGGGCGGGCTTGCCGATGGCGAGCAGCCCCGCATACGCCGTGAAGCCCGGCATGCCCAGCACGCCCAGCGCGGTCGACAGCGGCGCGATCGTGGGGTCGAGCTTGCGCACGTGCTCTCCGGCCGCGATCGCGTGCGTCTGCCACCCCGAATAGGAGAGCACGTAGTCGCCGGGTTCCAGGCCGGGGTAGCGCGACTGCACCACCTGTGCGACCGTGCCGCCCATCATCACTTCGTCGATCTCGAGCGGATCGGCATACGACTTGGCCGTGCTCATGCGGCCGCGCATGTACGGGTCGAGCGAGAGGTACACGATCCGCAGCAGCACCTGCCCGCGCCCCACCGGCGGGAGCGTCGCCGCCTCCAGGCGGAAGTTCTCCGCCGTCGGTGCGCCGTGGGGGCGCGACGCGAGCGCGATGCGGGTGCTCTGGACGATCTGTTCGGTCATCTGCGG
>CAYVJJ010000290.1:0-3842 GCA_964451655.1 uncultured Mycobacteriaceae bacterium
CCGATCACGATGCATCCCATCCTACGGTCCCCGCGCGACGGAGGGAAGAGGTGCGGCCGGACGCGCAGGCGAACGACGCGGACACGCGGGGCGCGGCCCGGGCCGGAGGCGCCGCCCCGGGGCCCGGCGCCCCGGGGCGGCGGAAGCCGTCCGGTCCCGCCGCCGGATGGGAACGCGTCGGGCGGGACCGGCCCGGTCGACGGAAGCGACCGGGGGTGCTGCCCCGAGGGGGGTCACGGGCAGCCGTTCGGACACGCTAGTGCCTGACGGTCCTATGCCATGGCAGGTCCCGCTCAGCGGGACCGGAGGCGGCCCGAGGTCAGGGGCGGCGGCGCGACTCGGCGGCGCAGCCCTCGGCGGTCGGGTCGTGATCACCGGGCCGGTCCCGGGGTTGCGCGCCCCCGTCCGCATCCGGTTCCGGCGCGGTCTCGGGGGCCTGAGCGTCCTCGTGCGGCGCGTCCGCATCCTGGCCGCTTCCGTCCGGGGCGTCGCCCCGCGCCGGCTCCCCGGCGCGCTCCTCCTCGAGCGCGGCGAGCTCGCGCTCGCGCAGGTCGCGGTCGGCCGCCAGGTCCTCGTGGTCCTGCTTGCGGAACAGGACCAGGAACACGATCCAGCCGACGATGGCGATGAGGATGAAGCTGACGATGCGGTAGACCAGAACGGCGGCGACGGCGTCGCCGCCGGTGAGCCCGCCGGCAGTGAGCGCCGCGATCAGCGTGCCCTCGACGAACACCAGACCGCCCGGCATGCCGGGGACGGCGCCCACCGCCTTGGCGGCGGCGTAGGCGATGGCCAGCGACGAGATGCTGGGGTGCGCGCCCACGGCCCAGCAGGCGAAACCGAGGCAGGCGATGTCGGCCACCCAGTTGTAGAACGACCAGCCGAAGGCGACGGCGCCGTCCTTGGCGCCCAGCTGCACGTACTTGAGTTGCTCGATGATGCCCCGCCAGCGGGTCAGGCCCGTATCCTCCGGCCTCGAGCGTGCCCAGTTGAACCACCTGAGGCCCCAGCGGCCCAGGTCCTCAAGGGAATCGGGGTGGTTTGCCACATAGCGTCCGGCGTAGGCCAGCGCGAACAGTCCGACGATGCTGAACACGGCGGTGAACGGATTGACGGACGTGCCGACGAACAGCGCGCCGCCCACGCCCAGCACGGTGAGCCCGGCCGCGGCGAGCACCCCCGACATGGCCACCTGCCACGAGGCCACCACCGGGCTGGCGCCCCAGCGACGTGTGCGGCGGTAGGTGAAGGCCGTGGAGAACACCTGCCCCGCCGGCAACGTGAGGCTCATCGCGGTGCTGGCGTAGATGACAGCCAGCGATTTGAGCTGGCTGATCTTCACTCCTGCCGCGCCCAGCAAAACCTTCTGCACGCGGCCGAAACTGCTCATCGACGCCGCCTGGGCGAGGATGCAGGCGATCACCCAGCCCCAGTGGATCTCACTGAGCGCGTGCCAGGAGTTGTTCAGCGACGGCCACAGGTAGAAGCCCTCCGCGGTGAGCAGTCCGACCAGGCCGACTCCGAGCACCCACCGCACCCACCAGTACTTAGCGCGGCGCCGCGGGGGCGCGGGCGCTGCAGGATCGCGGGCGGGCATCGCCCCAGCCTATCTGTCGTGGTCGCCGGGGCCGCGCAGCCGGTATCGGGCCGCGCGTCCTGCCGCTCAGGTTCCCTCGCACTCGCCCGGCCGCGGGCGGTACTGGGGCGCCGTGTCGGGCTCGGCCACGTCGGCGTGCGCGTGTGCGGGCGTGCGTGCAACGGCGCCGTCGCGCGGGTAGGCGATGACGGTGGGGCTCCTGCGGCCCCGGAGCACGAGGCTGCGGCCGGTCACCCAGTGCGTCTTCTCGTCCGCGTCCGCCGCCCGCACCGTCGGCTCGGAGGCGAACACCCGCGACGGGTGCGGTTTGGCCAGATCGGTCAACCGGGCGGCCTCGTTGACCGCGTCGCCGATCACCGTGTATTCGAGTCGTTCCAGAGCGCCCACGTTGCCGGCCACGCACACGCCCGCGGACACGCCGATCCCGGCGTCGATCCCGGTGTTCCCGGCCAGCTCGTCGTGCATCGCCCGGGCGGCGCGCAGCGCCGACGAGCACGGGTCCGCCATCTCGAGCGGCGCGCCGAACACGGCGAAGACCTCGTCGCCGACGAACTTGTTGATGAACCCGCCGTGGCGGTGCACCACGGCCACGACCACCTCGAAAAAGCGGTTGAGCACCTCGACCACCTCGGTGGGCGGGCGCGCGGAGGCCATGCGGGTGGAGGCGATCATGTCCACGAACAGCACGGCGACGAACCGTGTCTCCCCGCCCAGCTTCGTGCCGTTCTCCAGGGCCAGCCGGGCGACGTCGGTGCCGACGTGTTTGCCGAACAGCGTGCGCAGTCGCCGGCGCTCGTCGACCGCGGTGGCCATGCGGTTGAACCCGACCTGCAGCATGCCCAGTTCGCTGCCGTCGTAGACGGTGACGCGGGTGTCACGCACGTCGTTGCGCATGTCGCGCAGCGCGGCGCGCAGCTGGCGGACGGGGTCGGACAGGTGCGAGCTGGTCAGCAGCGTCAGCACCAACGAGGTGAGCATGGTCAGCACCGTCATGCCGATGGCGGCGCCGGCGAACGACGCGCCGGTGGCGTCCACCCACCCGGTCAGCTGCGCCACCGCCAGCGTCAGCAGCCCGATGCTGGGGGTGAGCGTGCCCAGGCCCCACGTGAGAAGCAGGCGCAGGCTGATGGGCGGGGCATATTGCGGGGCGTATTCGGCGTCGGAGAGCGCCCGTGCGGCGACGGGGCGGAGGATGCGTTCTCCCAGCATGTAACTGGCGCCGAACGTGCCGATGGACACGAGCGCCAGGACGATGCCGCCGGTGATCGCGAGGTTCGGAGTCCGCGCGTAGTTGTAGGCGGTGAAAGCGACGGCGCCGATCAGCCACACGGTGGTGTGCACGAGAGCCTGCCGCAACGGCAACAGCATCACCGACGACTGTTCGTCGCCGGTGGGCGGGCCGCCGCGGCGTCGCCAACGGGCCACCGGCCCCAGCAGGACGATCGCGGTGCCGACACTGATCAGTGCGCCCGCCACCAGGTAGATCATGGTGGTGGAGAAGACGACGATGCCGCTGTCGCCGCGGGTGGTGCCGCGGGGGATCGGCAGCACCCACAGCAGCAGCACGGTGGCGCACGCCCCCGCGAACACGTTCGCTGCGGCCATGCTCGCGATGTACAGCATCCAGCGGCTCCGGATGCCGCGGGCGAGCACGTCGCGGAGGGAAGGCACGCGCATCACCGTATCGCCCGCCCCCGGCGGCGGTGGCGGGGACCACCCTCACCGGGGGCGGGCGATCGCCGTCACTCGGATTGACGGTAGCGGCGCAGAAGCTCCTCGACGGTGAGCTGACCGGACGGGTCCGACCGCAGGCGTCGTGCACCCCGGTACCCCTCGTCGGCCTCCTCGTGCGGGGTCTCGGTTTCCGGCGTCGCCGATTCCCGCGTGGCCGTGTCCGTGTCCGGGGTGTCCGGCGTCGTGCCGGAGTCCGGCCGGGCGTCGGCCGGCTCCTCGGGTGCCCAGTGCGCTCCGCGGCCGCCGGATCCGGCCTGTGGCGCCGAGGTCGAGGACTCCGTTCGGGCGGAGTCGGTGCGGTACGACTCGGTGCGTACGGGTTCCGGGCGGTCCTCCGCGGGCCAGGCGCGCCGACGGGGCGCCGTGGGGCGCTCCTCCCAGGGGTAACGCGGCCGGGACGGCTGCTCGGAGGTCGGCGTGCCGGTGCGGCGCGTCGGTTCGGCGCCGGAACTGTGGGCGGCGTCCGGGCGTTCGGTGCCCTCGTGCCGGCCTGATGCGGCCCGCTGGTCCG
>CAYVJJ010000291.1:0-3827 GCA_964451655.1 uncultured Mycobacteriaceae bacterium
CCCACGACCTCTTCGTCCCGAACGAAGCGCGCTACCAAGCTGCGCCACACCCCGCGGCGGCCGGAATCCGAAGGCTTCCGGCTGAGCCTCGACGAGTCTAGCGCACACTCGCTCCGGATCGCGAAACGGCCTCCCGCGGCTCCGCGTCAGCGCCTGCGACCTGCGTGGGGGCGAGTGTGAGGAGGGTGGCTTCGGGGCGGCAGAAGAACCGCGCCGGCGCGTACGGGGAGGTGCCGAGCCCCGCCGAGACGTGCAACCGCATGTGCTCGCCCCACCGCGACGGCCCCTTGACCCGTGAGCGGTCGATCCCGCAGTTGGTCACGAGCGCGCCGAAGCCGGGCAGACACAACTGGCCGCCGTGCGTGTGCCCGGCGAGGGTCAGGTCGTAGCCGTCGGCGGCGAACTGGTCGAGTACGCGCGGCTCCGGCGAATGGGTGAGCCCCAGCCGCAGCGCCGCGGACGGATCGGCCTTGCCCTGCACGGTGTCGTAGCGGTCGCGCTGCAGGTGCGGGTCGTCCACGCCGGCCACGGCGACCCGGTTGCCGCCCGCAAGCAGCTCCTGCCGGTTGTGGGTGGCGTCGAGCCATCCGCGCTCGATGAACGCCGCGCGCAGGTCCTGCCACGGCAGCGGCGGGCCGGGGACGCGCGCGTGGTCCTTGTCGAAGTACTTCAGCGGGTTCTTCGCCACCGGCGCGAAGTAGTCGTTGCTGCCGAAGACGAACACCCCGGGGCGGTCGAGCAGTCCGCCGAGAGCCTGCACGACCGACGGCACCGCACGCGGATGCGCGAGATTGTCGCCGGTATTGACCACCAGGTCCGGCTGCAGTCCCTCGAGTTCACGCACCCAGGCCTGCTTGAGATGCTGACGGGGCAGCATGTGCAGGTCGCTCAGGTGCAGCACGCGGATGCTGGGCGACCCGGGGGCGAGCACCTCGAGGGTGGCGGTGCGCAGCGCGAACGCGTTGCGCTCGATCAGCGTCGCGTACCCGAGCGCGGCCGCGCCGGCGGCCACCGTGCCCGCGGCTGCCAGCATCGCGGGGCCGGGGCGCCGGCGACCCGCCGACGCGTCTCCTGCACGCTGCGCGGCCGCCGACCACTGCGCACGCCCCGCCTGCATGGCCCGCTGTGCGCGTTCCGACCACTGCGGGACGGCGCGGGGGATCAGGTCCGGTACGAATGAAGTGCCCACGCACGCCACGATACGGCAGCGGCGCGGTTCCGGCGCCTCCATCGGCCGCGGCGCGGTGGACGCGGCGCGCGTGCGCGTACCGTTTCACGCTATGGGAGAACTCAAGGATCAGATCCGCACCGACCTGAAGAACTCGATGAAGGCCAAGGACACGGTGCGCACGGGCACGCTGCGGATGGTGCTGTCCGCGCTGCAGGCCGAGGAGGTCGCCGGCAAGGAGGCGCGCACGCTCACCGACGATGAGGTGCTCAAGATCATCGCGAAGGAGTCGAAGAAGCGTCTCGAGGCCGCGCAGGTGTTCGACGACGCCGGTCGGTCCGAACTCGCGCAGAAGGAACGCGCCGAGGAGGAGATCCTGTCGGGGTATTTGCCGGAACAGCTCAGCGACGACGAGGTGTCTGCGCTCGTGGATGGTGCGATCGCGGAAGTCCGCGAGCAGGCGGGCGAGGACCCCGGCATGCGGCAGATGGGCCAGGTGATGAAGGCGGCCACGGCGCGTGCGGCGGGTCGCGCGGACGGTGCGCGGTTGTCCGCCGTGGTCAAGTCGCGTCTGGCTCAGTAACCCCGCGCGGCATACCCGGTGGCGGTCGACCGGACGCCCCGGGCGGTGACGCGGCCCCGGCCCCCGCTGTGCTGCGGGAGGCCGGGGCCGCGTTGCCCTCCGGTACGGCGCCCAGGGTCAGTCGGGGGTGTCGGGTGAGTCCGACTCGGAGTCCCGGTCCTCGGAGCGCGGCCCCCCGTCGTCGCGGTCACGCTGATCGTCGGACTGTTTCCTGCTGCCGTCGCTGATGCTGATCGTGACGGTCGAGCCGGGCACCGCGGATCCCACGGGGTTCACGGAGACCACGTTGCCCTTCTGCTTGTCCGAGGGCACCGTCTCCGTCTTGACCTCGAATCCGGCGCCGCGCAGCCGTGCGGTGGCGCCGGCCTCGGTGCGCCCGACGACGTCGGGGATCATCGCCGAGGCGTTGCCCTTGACGTACTGCGGATCGGGCTCGGGCAGCGCCGGCGGCGGGAATTTGTCCAGCACCCGCCCGACGGCCTGGTACCACGCGAGCGCGGGCTCGTTGCCGCCGTACACGTTGCCGCGGGCGCAGGAGCGCAGCGGCGAGGTGCAGATGGAGCCCGGGTTCGTGCCGTCGTTGTAGACGTAGGAGAACCCCGCGATCGACTGCGTGAACGCCAGGAACGCCGACGACCGGTAGGTCTCCGTCGTGCCGGTCTTCGCGGACACCGGCGCCGTCCATCCGGCCGCGTTCGCCGACCCTGCGGAGGTGCCGCCGCCGACGTGGTCCTGGCCCATGCCGACCGCGAGGGTGTGCGCCAGGCCCGGGTCGATCACCTGCTTGCAGGCCTCCTGGGTCACGGGGACGGGTTTCCCGTCGCGGTCGAAGACGGCCTCGATCGGGGTGGGCGGGCACCAGGTGCCGCCCGAGGCGAGCGTGGCGGCCACGTTGGCCATCTCCAGCGGGTTCACCGGGGTCGGCCCCAGGGTGAACGAACCGCGGTTCTCGTCCTTGATGATCTGGGCCAGGCTCCGGTCGTCCACGCCGGAGGTGCCGGGCTCGGCGTAGGCGCGCAGCCCGAGGCGCACGGCCATGTCGACGGTCGGCGGCACCCCCACGTCCTGGAGCATCTTGACGAACGTGGTGTTCGGGGAGGTGGCGAGGGCCTGGGTGAGCGACATCGCCGGCGGGTAGTCGCCCACATTGCGCACGCAGTAGGAGTCGGCCGGGCAGCCCTCCGCGCCGCCGTGCCCCATGCCCTTGGCGGCGAAGAACGGCGGCACCTGCACGGTGGAGTCCAGGCCCAGCCCCTTCTCCATCGCCACTGCCGTGGTGAACAGCTTGAACGTCGAACCCGCACCGTCGCCTACCATCGAATACGGCTGAGGCTGGACGGTCTCGTGGTTCTCCCCGTTCAGCCCGTACGTCCGGCTGCTGGACATGGCGACGACCTTGTGCGCGTCCTTCCCGGGCTCGATGAGGTTCATGACCTCCGCGATGCCCTGCAGCTGGGGGTCGGCGTTCTCGACGAGCGCCTTGTGGACCGAGTCCTGGATCTCCGGCCGGAGCGTGGTCCGGATCAGGTATCCGCCGCGGTTGAGCTGTTCGTCGGTGAAGCCCGCGTCGTTGAGGTACTGGATGACGTAGTCGCAGAAGAAACCGCGGTTCCCCGCGGCGATGCAGCCCCGCGGCAGCGTGTTGGGCTCCGGGAGGATGCCCAGCGGCTGTTTCTTCGCCTCGGCCCCCTGTGCGGGGGTGATCGCCTGGGTCGACACCATCGAGTCGATGACCTCGTTGCGGCGTTTGGTGGTCTCGTCCGGGTTGATGTACGGGTTCAGGCGGGACGGCGACCGGACCATGCCCGCGAGCATCGCCGACTGCGTCAGGTTGAGGTCCTTCGCGTCCACGCCGAAATAGGTGCGGGCCGCGTCCTGCACCCCGTAGCTGCCGTTGCCGAAGGGGACCAGGTTCAGGTACCGGGTCAGGATCTCGTCCTTGGACAGCCGCTTGTCCAGAGTCAGCGCCATGCGGATCTCGCGGAGCTTGCGCGCGATGGTGGTCTCCGTGGCGGCGCGGCGCTGCGCGTCAGTCTGGGCGGTGACGAACAGCTGGTAGTTCTTCACGTACTGCTG
>CAYVJJ010000292.1:0-3824 GCA_964451655.1 uncultured Mycobacteriaceae bacterium
CCGTGATCGACGAACACGCAGGTGAGCCTGTCGCCGATGGCGCGCTGGACCAGCGCGGCGGCCACCGCGGAGTCCACGCCCCCGGAAAGTCCGCACAGCGCACGCCCGTCGCCGACCGTGCCGCGCACCTGCCCGATCAGCTGGTCCACGATGTTCGCAGTGGTCCACGTGCGCTCCAGCCCTGCGACATCGCGCAAGAACCGGGTGAGCACCTCCTGGCCGTGCGGGGAATGCCGGACCTCCGGGTGGTACTGGACCCCGGCGAGCCGTCGGTCCAGGCATTCGAACGCCGCCACCGGGGCGCCCTCGCTCGAGGCGGTCACGGTGAATCCGTCCGGAGCGGCGGTCACCGCGTCGCCGTGGCTCATCCACACCGGCTGATGCTCCGGCAGGCCCTCGTGCAGCGATCCTCCGGAGACCGCCAGGGAGGTGCGCCCGTATTCGCGCCCGCCGGTGTGCTCGACCGTGCCCCCCAGCGCGCGCGCCATCGCCTGGAATCCGTAGCAGATGCCGAGCACCGGGACGTCCAGGTCGAACAGGGCGGGGTCCAGAGCCGGCGCACCATCGGCGTACACGCTGGCGGGGCCGCCGGACAGGATGACGCCGGCGGGTCGCTTCGCCGCGATCTCGGCGACGCTCGCGGTGTGTGCGATGACCTCGGAGTACACGCCGGCCTCACGCACTCGCCGGGCGATCAGCTGCGCATACTGCGCGCCGAAGTCGACGACGAGCACGGGCCGGGCGGGCTGCTGGGGGGATTCAGGCACCCGCTCAGTCTACGAGTACCGCGGTGCGCGACTTCCGCCCCGCCCCTGACCGGCCAAGCGCTTTTCGTCACTTCCGCGCGTGGACCGGACGAAATCCGCTTGGCCGCCGGGGATCGCCTCGGTCAGCTCGCCTGGACGGGGGTGATCGGCAGGCGCAGGGCGCCCGGCGCCGATGCAGGGACGAACGGCGTGTTCGGAGCCACCGCCTGGATGCGCCGGTAGTCCTCGCCCTGCCGGGGGCGTGTGTCGGCCTCGCCCTTGTTCGGCCACATGGCCGCCGCGCGCTCCGCCTGGGCGGTGATCGTCAGCGACGGGTTCACGCCCAGGTTGGCCGAGACCGCGGCACCGTCCACCACGTACATCGTCGGATAGCCGTACACCCGGTGGTAGGGGTCGATCACGCCCGTGTCGGGGCCGTCGCCGATCACGCAGCCGCCCAGGAAGTGCGCGGTGAGCGGGATGTTGAAGATCTCCCCCCAGGTGCCGCCCGCCACGCCGTCGATCTTCTCGGCGATCCGCCGCGTGGCCTCGTTGCCGGAGGGGATCCACGACGGGTTCGGTTCCCCGTGCCCTTGGCGGCTGCTGATGTGCCGCCGCCGCAGCAGCCCCCGCTTGGTGAACGTGGTGATGGAGTTGTCCAGATTCTGCATCACCAACGCGATGATGGTGCGTTCCGACCAATGCCGGACGTTGAGCATGCGCACGGTCAGCAGCGGGTGCCGGATCACCAGCAGCAGCAGCTTGAGCCACCGCGGGATGCGCCCGCCGCCGTCGGTCATCAGCGTCTGCAGCATGCCCATCGCATTGGATCCCTTGCCGTAGCGGACCGGCTCGATGTGGGTGTCGGACGACGGGTGGAACGACGAGGTGATCGCGACGCCCTTGGTCAGGTCCATCTCCGGGTCGACGGCGAGCTTCCCCGCACCGACGATGGACTCGGAATTGGTGCGGGTGAGCAGCCCCAGCCGGTCCGAGAGCTTCGGCAGCGTCCCGGTGTCGCGCATCCTGTGCATGAGGTTCTGGGTGCCCCAGGTGCCGGCGGCCATGACCACGTAGCGGGCCGTGAACGTCCGCGGCTGCTTGCGCACCCAGGCGCCCGTGCGTTCGGTGGAGATCTCCCAGGCCCCGTCGGCGCGCTGGCCGACCGAGGTGACGGTCGTCAGGGGGTGCACCTTCGCCCCGGCCCGCTCCGCCAGCCCGAGATAGTTCTTGACCAGCGTGTTCTTCGCCCCGTGCCGGCATCCGGTCATGCACTCGCCGCATTCGATGCAGCCGGTGCGCGCGGGGCCGGCCCCGCCGAAGTACGGGTCGTCGACCGTCTCGCCCGCCTCGCCGAAGTACACCCCCACCGGCGTCTGGATGAAGGTGTCGCCCACACCCATGTCGTCGGCCACCGACTTGACGACCTCGTCGGCGGGGGTCATCGTGGGGTTCTGCACCACCCCCAGCATGCGGCGCGCCTGGTCGTAGTAGGGGGAGAGTTCGTCCTCCCAGTCGGAGATGTGCGCCCACTGCGGATCGGTGAAGAACGGGCCGGTGGGCTTGTAGAGCGTGTTCGCGTAGTTCAGCGAGCCGCCGCCCACTCCCGCGCCGGCGAGGATGAGGCAGTCGCGCAGCATGTGGACCCGCTGGACCCCGAAGCAGCCGAGCCTGGGCGCCCACAGGAACTTCTTCAGGTCCCAGCTCGTGGCGGCGTACTCGTCGTCGGCGAAGCGGCGCCCGGCCTCGAGCACCCCCACCGAGTAGCCCTTCTCGGTCAGGCGCAGCGCGCTGACGCTCCCGCCGAAACCCGAGCCGATCACGACCACGTCGTAATCGAGCCCGTTCGCGTCTGCTGACATGCCGCCGCCTCCCGCTTCCGGTGTCCTGCACGTGTGCGGCACAGCTTACTATGACTCCCGGTACCGGATAGCTTTCGGCCGAAATCTGATCCCGCAGGCCGCCGGCTCCCCGGCGCGCCGCCGGCTATCCGCGGACGCTGAGGCCGACCTGCTGGAACCGCTTGAGGTCCGAGTAGCCGGACTTGGCCATCGAACGCCGCAGACCCCCGACGAGATTGAGCGAGCCGAACGGCTCGTCGGCGGGGCCGGAGAGCACCGTCTCCAGACCCGGCCGCTCGTCGAACGTGACGGGCACGATGGCCCCGCGCGGCATCGACGGGTGGGCGGCGACGGTGGGCCAGTACCACCCGCGGCCGGCCGATTCCTGCGCGAGCGCCAACGGCGTGCCCAGCACCACCGCGTCCGCGCCGCACGCGATCGCCTTGGCCATGTCGCCGGACGTGTGGATGTCGCCGTCGGCGATCACGTGCACGTAGCGGCCGCCGGTCTCGTCGAGGTAGTCGCGGCGCGCGGCGGCCGCGTCCGCGATGGCCGTCGCCATCGGGATCCCCATGCCGAGCACCTCGCCCGTGGTGGTGACGCCGTCCGCCGCACCGTAGCCCACGATGACCCCGGCGGCGCCGGTGCGCATCAGGTGCAGGGCGGTCAGGTGGTCGCTGACCCCGCCGGCCACGACGGGGACATCGAGCTCGGCGATGAACGTCTTGAGGTTGAGCGGTCCGGCCGCGTCGTCGGCGCCCGCCCCGACGTGCTCGGCGGAGATGATGGTGCCGTGGATGAACAGCAGGTCGACCCCTGCCGCGACGATGTGCGGGGTCAGCGCCGCCGCATTCTGGGGACTCACCCGCACGGCGGTGGTGACGCCGGCGTCGCGGATCGCCGCGACCGACCGGCCGAGCAGGTCCGGGTCGATGGGCGCCGCGTGCAGCCGTTGCAGCATCCGCGTGGCCGCGGCCGGGCCGTCCTCGCCCTCGGCCACCTCGATCAGCTGGGCCAGCTTGTCCTCGACGTCGCGGTGACGCGCCCAGAGCCCCTCGCCGTTGAACACGGCCAGACCCCCGCGCTTGCCCATCTCGACTGCGAACTCCGGCGAGACCAGCGCGTCCGTGGGGTGGGCGAGCACCGGGATGTCGAACCGGTAGGCGTCCATCTGCCAGTCCGTGGACACCTCTTTGGCCGAGCGCGTGCGGCGCGACGGGACGATGTCGATGTCCTC